>JAOUFX010000155.1 GCA_029857975.1 Deltaproteobacteria bacterium
CAGCTTCGTTTCTTCGACCTGTGCCCCTAATTCGGAGAAGACCTGCGCCGCGGACTCAACCGCTTCTTTAACCGATGGGGCGACGACGGTATTTCCCAGCTCCGTACTCCAGGCTACCCTAAAACCGCGAATCCCTTTCATGAGCTCTCTCCCGAAAGAAATTTTTTTCCCGGGCAGAGAAAGGGGATCGCGATCATCCGAGCCGGTCATTACTTCCATCATCAAAGCCGCATCCGCCACGGTGCGAGTCAGCGGACCCAGGTGGGCTACGCGGCGATCGAGGGCTTCCCACCCGGCAAGCAAGGGATATATGGGGATCCTCCCCCGGGAAGGTTTCAACCCGAAGATCCCGCAGAAACTTGCCGGGGCCCGGATGGACCCACCGCCATCACTTCCCACTGCTAACGGCCCTAAACCGGAGGCCACTGCGGCCGCAGCTCCTCCGCTGGAACCCGCGGGAGTCATCTGCAAGTCCCAGGGATTGCGGGTGATGCCCCAAAGCGGGCTGTCCGTAACAGCCTTATACCCGAATTCACAGGTCGTGGTCTTTCCCAGGATGATCGCTCCCGCAGCTTTTATTCTTTCAACAACGACCTCGTCGTGGTCAGGGACAAAGTTTTCATGCATTTTAGAGCCGAAGGTAGTGCGAATCCCCCTGGTAAAAATTAAGTCTTTTATGGACACGGGGAGGCCGAAAAGAAGCCCTTTGGCCTTTCCCCGGGCCATCAGGTCGTCTGCTTTTCGGGCTTGGGCCACGGCCGAAGCTGGATCCAGGGTGCAGAAAGCGTTAAGCTTAGGATTTACTTTCTCTATCCGCCCCAGAATGACCTTCATGACTTCAGAAGGCTTGATTTCCTTGGAATCAATTATTTCCCTCAATTCCAGGGCCGAATATTTCCAGAGTTCATCCATAAAAAACCTCTAACCTTCCTTTTTTCGATTTTGGCCGAAAATATCGTTCAAGTCAATTTATTTCGGCTATATTGTTCATTGAGAGACTGCGAATTAAGAAATTTTTTTAACCCTTTAATGCCTCAATCCCTCAATGCCTTCACGCCCCAATTTCTTTCTTTTTTTCCTCCTCTGTGTTATAAAGATTTTAAAGGAGAAAATGAGTATGGATCGATTTGTAGACCTGCGCAGTGACACGGTAACCAAACCAACTTCCGATATGCGCCAAGCCATGTTTGAGGCAGCGGTGGGAGATGATGTCTTTGGGGAAGATCCAACTGTCAATGCCCTTCAGGAAAAAGCCGCGCGGCTCCTGGGCAAGGAGGCCGCCCTCTTTGTAGCCTCGGGAACGATGGCCAATCAATTGTCCATCAAAGCCCACACCCAGCCGGGAGACGAAGTGATCATTGAAGCCGGGGGCCACGCCATGAACTTTGAGGGAGGCGCTGGAGCGGTGATCTCGGGAGTTCAGTTTTTGGGCATCCCGGGAAATCGAGGAATCTTCGAGGCCGCCCAGGTGGAGGCGGCCATCCGGGTCGACGACGTGCATTTCCCGCCCAGCCGGCTGGTGGTCATTGAGAATACCCATAACCGCGGAGGGGGATCGGTCTTCCCTCTGAGCAAGATTCGTCCGATCCGGGAACTGGCCACCCAAAAGGGGCTGCGCATGCACATGGATGGGGCGCGCCTCTGGAATGCGTGCGTGGCTTCAGGGATACCGCCCGGAAAGTACGCTGAACCCTTCGATTCTGTTTCCGTCTGCCTTTCCAAAGCCCTGGGTTGTCCTGTAGGATCTTTGGTTGTAGGGTCCAAAGATTTTATCAAAAGGGTCCACCGTTTCCGTAAAATGGTCGGTGGAGGTATGAGGCAGGCCGGCTTCCTGGCTGCGGCCGGAATTTATGCTCTTGACCATCACATTGACCGGCTGGAGGAAGACCACCGCAAAGCAAAAAAATTAGCCGAGGGTTTGGCCAATATCAAAAATGTTCTCATCAATCCGGCGGAGGTTGAAACCAATATCCTTTTCTTCGATGTATCCCGCGCCGAGAAGACGGCCCAGGAGGTCGCTGCGTCCTGCCGGGAGAAAGGAGTACGTCTTCATCCCACCGCCAAAACGCGTATCCGCTGCGTCACCCATTTAGACGTTTCTTTCGCAGACATCGATCAGGCCCTGAAAGTAATCGAGGGGGTCATGAAGGGATAAATATGCTGCAATGCATTCTCTTCGACCTGGATAATACCCTCTACCCGAAATCCCTGGGCATCTTCGAAATGGTCATCGAGCGCATACGAAACTATATGGAAGTATGCATGGGCTTTGAAAAAACCCTGGCCCGTGAGCTCAGGCAGGAATATATACGGAAATACGGCTCCACCCTCCGCGGCCTGATGATCCACCATAACTTGAATCCCGAAGAATACCTCGAATACGTCCACGATGTGGGGGTCGAAGAGAAACTTTCTCCCAACCCCGCACTGACGGAACTTTTAGAATCGATTCCCCTCGCTAAAGCCATTTTCACCAGCGGCCATCTTCCCCACGCTCAAAAGGTTCTCCGCTGCCTGAATGTGGAGCAATATTTTCCCCAAATTTTCGATATTATTTTCACCAACTATATCCCCAAACCAAACCCTGAACCCTACCGCCAGATTCTTGGACACCTCGGTATCAAAGGTGAACACTGCATGATGATCGAGGATCTGCCGGCCAACCTCCGGCCGGCCAAGGATTTGGGCATGACCACAGTCCTTGTAGGACAAGGTACAGGAGGAATGAATGGGTTTGTGGATTACGAAATCGAGGATATCCTGGAACTGGGGAGTTTGCTGAAGAAAATGGGCGAAGGCAATCGTACCCCCTGAGCCACAGTTTTATTATCCATAACTTCTCTGGCCAGTCTGGAAAATTTACTTTTCAACCCTCGCACGTCTACCTCAACAAGCATATCCACCGGCCATTTAGCAATCTCATCAGGAAAAGCGTCAACTTCTCCGAGAGCCAGACCAAACCAATAAAGATCAAATCCAGGATCCTTCTGTTTCGCCATCTCCATCAAAGTCTCGATCAGCTCACTTCTTAATATAAAGAACAGGTCGATGGCATCTCTGTGCTTCCATAAAGAAGATTCTTCTGAATCGGGGTAATGGTTCCTTTACCCTTTAGTATATTCAAAATAATCCTCCCATAGTCTCCGAACCCTTCTTGGCAAATTAAGCTCGGGAAGTAGCTTCTTCACTTCGTCCCAATCCAACTCGGCAATATCCTCCGCCCGGCCATGGGATAAAACTTCTCCAATATACCATTTCCTTTGCCACGGATCGCTGAGGTCAATCTCTTTGTTGGTTGACCAGACGATATATCTTTTGGGGCGGATCTTTGTCATATTGAAACAATTTTTCCTTTATTAAATTTCTCCCATCCGGCAATTCACCAATCCATATACCAATAACCTCAGCTTTTTGTTTGGGAGACCTTGCTCTTGGGGACAGTTAAGACCTCTTCATTACCAGGTTGATCCATATCCTAAAGCACCTTTCCTTTTCGTCTTCTTAAGGAATTGTTCATCCCTTTAGGTAATGATAAGTTATTGAAAGGCCAATGTTTAGATTTTTCCGGCGTAGAAATTACAGGGAGTCTCTTGAGAAAAATGAAAAGGCAGAGACTCTATGCGTAAGGAACACCAAAAGGTTCAGGCAGGGGGGAAATCAATCATTCCAGCTGCTCGGCCATGGCTTCGTCGAGGATCTTTAATCCTTTTTCCAACTGTTCGTCCGTAACCACCAGCGGAACCAGGTGGCGGATCACATTGCCGTATCCTCCAGCCGTAAGCATAATCAGGCCTTTCTCGTAACAACGTTTAACGATACCCTTGGCCAGATCCCCGTTGGGCTTGGGATTCTTCTTGTCCGCGACGATCTCCATGGCATTCATGGCTCCCAGGCCGCGCGTATCTCCTACATAGGGATATTTATCGTAGAAAGATCGGAACTTCTCCATGACTTTCTTTCCAATGGCCACGGACCGTTCGACCAATTTCTTTTCTTTCAGAATTTTCAGCACGGCCAGACCCGCCCGGCAGCACACCGGATTTCCGCCGAAAGTCCCCCCGATTCCGGCATTCTCCACCGCATCCATGATCTCTGCTTTTCCGGTGATCGCGGCCAGGGGCATTCCTGCCGCCAGAGACTTGGCGGTGACCAGGATATCAGGTTCAACCCCGGAATGCTCGTAAGCGAACATCTTACCCGTTCGTCCAAACCCGGTCTGAATTTCATCAATGATGAGCACAATACCGTTATCCTGGCAGATCTTCTGCAACTTCCTTAAATATTCTTGGGGAGGAACGATGAACCCCCCCTCCCCTTGCACGGGCTCGACGATGATGGCCGCGATAGATTCAGCAGCGGCGTAAAGGTCGAAAAATTTTTCGCTGATGAAATCCGCACAGTAGACTCCACAGGAAGGATATTTCAGGCCGTAGGAACAGCGATAACAATAGGCGTAAGGGACCCGATAAATTTCCGGCATAAAGGGCCAGAATCCGAATTTATAATTTTTCACTTTGCTGGTCAGACTCATGGTCATGGCCGTCCTGCCGTGGAAGGCGTTCTCGAAACAAAGGACACCCGGCCGCTTGGTACAATATTTGGCGATCTTGACCGCATTTTCGACCGCCTCGGCCCCGCTGTTGACGAACATGGTTTTCATTGGAGTCTTGGCGGAAACAAGTTCGTTCAATTCTTTGGCCAGGGCGATATAAGGTTCATACATCTGCACCATGAAGCAGGTATGAATATACTTTCCTGCCTGGTCGCGGATGGCCTCTACGACCTCTTCGGGGCAGTGTCCCACGTTAAGCACGCCGATGCCTCCGGAAAAGTCCAGAAATTCTCTTCCTTCCACATCCCGGACCAAGACTCCCTTGGCCTCAGTGATCACCGCCGGAATAAACTGGTTCACTCCTCTGGCAACATGATCCTGGCGCATTTTTATGAGATCTTCTTTCCTCATCTCATCCTCCCTAAGGGGTTCATTCTCGTTGGAACCCTTGATCCTTAATTATGGTTAGGTTCAATCTTTATTAAAACGATCCAGGGTTGTCAAGGAGTAAGGTAATCTTGAGATCAAACCCCAGGTATGGCAAGGATTTTTCTATGGGGTGGATCCCTTCGCATGTAACGGCTGAGATCAACCGCGCCGTCGCGCAGTTGTTGGTTCCACCTTCACTTGGTTGACCTTTTCCCAAGAATTAACACCTCCGGGGACGATTCGGAAAAGCGGATGAGCGCTGGGCAAGGTCGTTCCGCTGCATATTACCCTCGGGCAGCCCTCGCGCTTTAGAATCTTGCGTTTTAGGTGTTCCCATTCATACAACAGTTGTTCCCTGGTTGCGACAAGTTTTTCCTTCGTCTTCCTCGGGCAGATTTTCGTTTTATCAAATCGGTACCCTCGCCGTTCTGCTTCTCCATGGATCTCTGTTAAATAAGCGGCGATGGCCGCGACGGGATCTTTTTGCTTCTTGAAACGAACAAGCTGCGGGTGATTTCTGTAGCCCTTGGTCTGGCCCAGAAGAACCTTCTGCGCCAGAAGTCCCTCTCGCCACAAAGCGAGAAGACCTTGCCGGTCGAGGTATTGCGGATGAACTGTCCAGATACGCACCGTTTAGCGCTCCTTTGTTGGAGGCAGAACACTATTTTTCAGTAACCCTGGCGCGTCGGGCCATTTCCGGAATTTATGCCACATCTCAGGACTTGTCAAATGAAAATAAGCCATGGACGAGGTCAGGTCTCAACAATCACCACTATACGCAAGCTTTCAGAAGATGATGCATAGGATGGTCAACCTTTCTGCCGTTTCATTTTCAAGATCAGGTTAACAGTCATTGACAAGATGACAATGAAAGTTATAAATTTGATGTAATAATCGATCGGAGCAGTACCAAAAAAAGGAAAGTCAGAAGGAGATTCGAAATGGCAAATCTTATGGCATACCAGGAATACGGAGAAGAGCTTGAAAGGCGATTACGACTCAAAACCTTTCCCCTTGCCTTGAAGCTGTTGGAAAAAGAGGAAGATATCCCTGAAGGGGCGAAGAGACCCAAAAAAGATTTTGGCCATCACCTGTCCCTTTGCCAGACTTTCCAGATGTCGCGCCGGGAAGGGAAAATCATGGCCATGCTGAAAGAAGACCATTGGTGTTTTGAACCGGTTGTAGGTTACGGACTGGGCGAGCCCCCTGATTATTTTATGCAAGGGCATAATCGTTACCCGAAAGATGTTGCAACCCCGGAGGCAGGCAGGCATTATGCAGAAGAATTCCCTCGTTTGGAGGTGGGGAAGTACATCGGAATTGCGTCTGCTCCGCTACGGGCAACCAATTTTGAACCCGATATCGTTATGGTTTATTGTGATTCGACTCAATTGTGCCTCCTCCTGCTGGGCAGGGAATACAAAGAAGGATATAACCTGAAGTGTTCGATCTCCGGCCATGCTGCCTGCGTATACGGGGTCATTCCAGCCATACAAAGCGGGGAGTGCCAGGTGGCGGTGCCATGCCGTGGAGACCACTATCGGGCCATGGCAGGGGACGAGGAGATGATATTCACGGCACCCAAGGGGAAATTGGAAGATTTGATGCTGGGCCTTCGGTACATTGAGACGACGGGCTCCAAGCTGCCTGCGGGATATTCATCCCGCCCCGAGTATCCCCTTCTCGAAAGCTACAGGAAAATCGGGGAAATAATGGGCTATATGAAATGAGATGAGATTCTGAACCCCTTTCTATTCCTGCGCTAACGGAGCGAAAAGGAAAAAGGGTT
>JAOUFX010000156.1 GCA_029857975.1 Deltaproteobacteria bacterium
CCTATGTTCACCTCGGCAGCGGCTTCAGACGGTTGTCGGAGAAAAGAGAGATTGGCCCCAGCCGAAACTCCCAAAAGAGCGGCCCCTTTCAGGAGTTGGCGACGGGAAATTCCTTTTTTTAAAAGCCTTTCATATGTTTCCATATCAATTCCCTCCTTTCAAAAAATGTGGTTAGGAGTGTAGCAAAGATGATAAAAAGCGTCAATCGCTTTCTTTCTTTTGGGAACTCCTCTGGGAAAATCACCCTATCGGAAAAATTTTTTTCAAATTCTTTCTTTAAAAATTGAGCCCGATTTTGAAGATGCAGAAATCGCGTTGCCCCAATTTCTCGGCCTTGGACAATTTTCCGGAAGCCACGGCAATCATCTCATCAAAAACCCGCTTACCTGCTTCCTTTA
Organism: Deltaproteobacteria bacterium; assembly: GCA_029857975.1. The sequence goes on from JAOUFX010000156.1 coordinate 399, forward strand.
CTGTTTCTTTACCTTGAAGAACCTGGTTGACGTTAAGGTCGATGTTATCTTTCATTTTGCGAGCCGTCTCGGCATTGCCGCTGATCTTGATCACGGGCGCTATCGGCGATCCTGTGGGGGTTCCCCTCCCGGTAGTGAAGACAGCGATTTGCGCCCCCCCGGCCATCATTCCGGTTAACTGATCGATGTCGTGGCCGGGCGTATCCATGAGAATCAATCCTTTTTTCGTAGGAGGGAAAGCATACGGAATGACTTCTTCCAGGGTTTTCGTCCCCCCTTTGTAAATGCAGCCGAGGGACTTCTCCTCAATGGTGGTGATTCCGCCGGCGATATTGCCCGGAGCCGGGTTGGCCCCGCGGATATCCTGGCCGGTGGCAATCGCTTCTTTTTCCCACCAGGCAATCAGGTCCAGCACTTGCTTCCCGATTTCCTCGGTGCGGGCCCGTCTGGCTAAAAGGTGTTCGGCTCCGATCAGCTCCGTGGTTTCCGAAAGGATTACCGTCCCCCCCGCCTCCACCAAAAGATCGCTGGCCGCTCCCAGCGCGGGATTGGAGGCTAAACCGGAAGTATAATCCGAACCCCCGCACTCCGTAGCCAGGATGATTTCTGACAGGGGAATCGGCTCTCGCGGGAGTGCGGCAGCATCTGCCAACATCTCTTTGATAATCCTTTTCCCTTTGGCAATGGTTTTTTTTGTCCCTCCTACTTCCTGGATCTCTATGAATTCAACTCGTTTGCCAATGGGGGCAATGGCTTCGGCCACTTCTTTGGCCGGCAGGTTCTCACATCCATTTCCCACCACTAAAACTGCGAATACGTTAGGGTTCGTGCCAAAGCCGGCAAGCGTCCGTTTGGTTTGTTCGCGGTCGTTGCCTACCTGGGCGCACCCAAAGACATTGGGCAGATAAACCGCTCCCTTCACATTCCGGGTTATGGCTTCCGCCGCTCCTTGCGAACATACCACGCTGGGAATGACCAGCACGTGATTCCGGACGCCAGCTTTACCGTTCGGTCTCCGGTACCCCTGGAAGTTCATCACGCACCCCCCTTCCGTCCCCGGTGGCTGACTACGTTATGTACATGAACATGCTCCCCCCGGGAGATTGGCGCCGTGGTCTGGCCGATGGGCTCTCCGTATTTGATCACATCCGCCCCCTTGGCAATTTCCTGCAGGGCAAATTTATGCCCCATGGCAATGGGCGATAAAAGGTTAATCCTTTCCTTGCGCCCCTGGGTTTCTACAAAAACCCTACTGCCGGCCTTTAAAGGAACAATGGCGGTGGCCACATTGTCCTTTTCGTTGATGACGATTACCTTGGATTTTCCGGCCATCTTGAACCTCCTTTGCAAGATTAAAATCCAAAAAATTAAATTAATTTGGACACCGATTTTCGCAGATAACCGCAGAAACGAAAAAGACGCTATGCGCATAGCGCTAAGCGGATTTCTGTACACATCCGTGTCCAAAAGCAATTTCCTATACAATAAATTTAATAGGAAATTCTTATACCCTCGGGTTAAAAATACATTAATTTTTTCAATTTTGCAAAGCCCTTTTGTGGCCTGATCTTGGCCTTGCGCTTCACCCCTTTTTATTTTTTCCCTCCGGCCATCTTCACGCTTTCCGGCAGAGCCCGAAGTTTGAACATGGTCCAAGGCCCGACCAGCGCCACCAGACCCAGCATGCTGAAAGCCCATCCCCAGTTGGGAAGGTAACCCGAAACTTTTTCCCCTTGGGCCGGGTTGCTTAAATCCAGGATCAATCCGAATATGGTGGGGACCAGGGCAGCGACCCCGAGCCCAATTAAGGAGCGCAATCCAAGAGCGGTTCCAAGATAGTGCGGCGAAACGACCTCGGTGAGGCCGGAAGAAAAAACCGGGGATTCGGCAATCACGGAAAATCCATAACCAAGCCCCAGGATCATCACCCAAACCATCGGACTGCCGATCAGCCAGCCAAAAGAGAAAGAGCAAGCAATACTGATGGCCATCATGGAAATGATGACCGTCGTCCGCCCCAGGCGATCGGATAGATATCCGGCGATCAGGGTTGAAAAAACACCCATGAGGTATAAAGCCGAGGAGAAAGAGGAACCGGCCTGAATGGCATGGTCTTTCGTTGATCCTACCGCGAGGTAACAGGCGATCAAAAAGGCTGGAGTCCAGGCCCTCATGCCTTCCAGCTCCCAGGCATGGGCACTATAACCGGCGATCATCAACAAGGCCGGCCGGTTGGTCAACAGCTCTTTTTTAAATTTCCTTTCCTCCGGTTCAGGTTTTTTCTCGTCCATTCCTCTCAAAACAATGAACGGAACCACCGCACCCAAAAAGGAACCCAAAGAGGTAACGAAAAAGGCCGCGGGCCATCCATAATGGGCCGCGATCCATCCGGTAGCGGCCAGGGAACCGGCGTGCCCTATCGACCCGGCCCCAATGAAAAAACCCATGGCCCTTCCCCTCAGGGTACTGGAGAAAGTTTCCGAAATCAATTTCAGCCCCGGCGTGTAGGTCCCTCCCAGGGCCAAGCCCATCAATCCCCGCAACAAGAGGGCCGTATGATAACTCCGGGCAAAGAGAGCAAAGAGCAAACCGGAGACGGCGAAAGCGATGCAGGAGTAAAGGAAGACTTTCTTCGTGCTCACCCAGTCGGTTAGAACGCTCAAGCCCACCAGCGAGGCGACGAATCCTATATGGAAAACCGAAAGGATGGATCCAGCTGCCGCACTGGACATTTGCCACTCTTTTTGCAAAACCGGGATCAAGGCCGGATAATTCTGCAGGCTTAAGTAAAGAAGCGCCCGCGCTGAACAGACGCCCCAAAGGATGATATAAGGAGAGTTCACTTATTGCCCTTTGCTTGCTTTCGTCTCCTTAGCCAGATAGGCGAAGAAAGCAAAGATAGCAATGGGAATGATCCAGGAGAGGAAAACGATACCCATGAATCCCCATAAATCTTCGCGATTCCCAAAAAGAACTTGGTCTCCCTGCCATTGACGGAACGAAAGGAAGGCCCATAGTAATACCACCACCATTGACCAACCTAAGATCAGCCACTTCATTAAAGAAGCCATCTTCTAACCGGTTCCGGATCCCTTTTCCAATCCTTTCTTGCGCAGGCCGCTAATTTCAGGGCATCCCTAAAATCCAAATTCCAATATCCCAATAGCCAATAATTTCAAAATTCGTATATATTTAACGTTTTGAAAAAATGGCGTGACCACCTTTGTTGAGGCCCGGTGGCCAGGGCGGAACGCGCTGGAATCATCGGCCGGGTTCCGGCTGAGTTACGAAGACCCCATCGTGTTTCCGCAGAAGGAGGCGGGGGTTTCTTCCCCGCCCCATCCACGGAGAAATCAGCGCCTTATGATTCCAAGCGGTCCGTCGTGGCCACCGGGCCATCCATGGGCTGGGCCTTTACGCTTCCCCTCTTTTCAAAGGGCTAAAGTGTTAGCAAAATTCCAATTATCCAATCCGGTATTTGATATTTTGGTCATTGTTATTTATTTAGATTTTGGTGCTCGGATTTTGGAATTTCCTTTAAGGGCGGTGCCGGTACCGAATTTTCTTTTGGAATGGATTTTAGACATCAAAATTTCCCATTCTTCCTCCACGTTGGCCTGGATGGTCTGTATCTCCTCGACGGAAAGATGGCCAAAGCGACCTTGGAGCTTGAGATACTCCCGGACTGGAACGCCTTGTGGTTTCACCGTCAGGGTATACTCCCTCCCTTTCTCGATTTCATACAGCGGGAAAATCTTAGTTTCCACGGCCAGACGGGCGATTTTCACCGCCAGCTCCGAGGGAAATTTCCATCCTGGAGGGCAGGAAGAAAGAATATGGATGAAGCGCAAGCCTGGGGTCTCCCGGGCCTTACGCATTTTATTCAAAAAATCTTCGGGGAAGGCCGGGGAAGCCGTAGCCGCATAAGGGATGCGGTGGGCGGCCATGATTTCCATAATATCCTTTTTGGGAGTATCCTTGAAAGCCGGGTTGGGAGTGGTGCTGGTCCAACTCAGCAAAGGGGTTGCCGAGCTTTGCTGGATGCCCGTATTCATGTAGGCTTCGTTGTCATAACAGACGTAAATGATGTCGTCGTTCCGCTCGGCGCATCCCGAAAGGGCCTGCAGTCCGATGTCGAACGTCCCCCCATCCCCGGCCCAAGCCATTACCTGAACGTCCTCGATACCCCGGGCCACCAGTCCTTTCTTTACGCCGGAGGCGGTAATGGCCGCGGACTCGAAGACGGTGTGCAGAATGGGAACCTTGAGGCTCGATGAAGGGAAAAAACCGGCCACGGTTGACCAGCAGCAAGCCGGGATGACCACCATGGTTTTTTTCCCGAGAGCCTGAAGAGCATAGCGCATGGATAGAGATGCGCCGCAGCCTGGGCAACCGATATGCCCGGAATACAGCAATTCCTCTTGGGGCAGTTTGTACCTCATGGTTTCACCCCCATCCAGGCGATGTCCCCTTCCGGGGCATCCTTCCCTTTGGTGTATTCGATAATCTCCTTGAGAACGGCCGGGGTCACGTCCCTTCCCCCTAAGCCCGCGATAAAACCGAAGATCGACGTCCCTTCTCCGTGGTGGTGGAGGGCTGACCGGATCTCCTGGGCAAAAATACCGGTGGATCCAAAAGAAATGTTCCGGTCCACCACCGCTACCTTTCTCACCTGTTGCAAGACCCGCCGGACATCTTCCACGGGGAAAGGCCGGAACATTTTCATTTTCAAAAGACCCACCTTCTCCCCTTTCTTCCTGTATTCATCCACCACTACCCGGGCCGTACCCGTAACCGTCCCGGTGGTCACCAGTAGAACGTCCGCATCCTCCACCCGGTACTCCTCCATCATTCCGTAACTGCGGCCGAAGGCCTGGCCAAATTCTTGGTCTACTTCCTTGGCTACGCGCTTGGCCTCTTCCATGGCCTCCTGCATCTTCACCCGCTGCTCCATGTAGATATCCGGCAAAAAGGCCGCGTTGAAAGAATGGGGATCTTCCACGTCCAGTTTAAACCTGGGCACATAGGCTGGCAAGTAGGGATCGACTTCCTGGATGTCCGGAATCTCCACCTGCTCGTAAGTATGCGAAAGGATGAACCCATCGAGGCAGACCATGCTGGGTAAGAGGACCTTCTCCGAGATGCGGAAGGCCATGATGATACTGTCCAAAACTTCCTGGTTGTCCTCGCAATAAAACTGCAGCCAGCCCGTATCCCTCTGGGAGAGGCTGTCGCTTTGGTCACACCACATGGTCCAGGGAGCGGCCATGGCCCGGTTGACATTGGCCATGACAATGGGGAGGCGTGCCCCCGCAGCCCAGTGCAGCACCTCATGCATCAAAGCCAGACCCTGCGCGGAAGTGGCGGTGAAGGTCCGCGCCCCGGCGGAAGCCGCACCAATACAGCAGGCCATGGCTGAATGCTCTGATTCCACCTTTACAAAATCAGCCTTGAGCATGCCTTTAGCGCAGAAATCAGCAAGAGCTTCCACGATGGTTGTTTGCGGCGAAATGGGGTAAGCCGGTATTAACTGAACGCGGGAAAGCATGGCCCCATACGCCACGGCCTCATTTCCAGAAATCACTCGTTCCATTTTTCTTCCTCCAAGATCATGGCTGAACGCGGGCACTCCACAGCGCATATTCCGCAGCCTTTGCAGTGGTCGGTATCAATGAGGTAGCCGTTCTCTTTTTCATTGAAGGCAATGGCTACATCCGGACAGACCACCAGACATACATGGCAGCGAATGCAATTCCCGCAGCTGAAGCAACGTTCGGCTTCCTTTTGGGCTTTCATCCCCCCGAGGCCGCCATGCACCTCTTTAAAACCTCCCGTCCTTGCTGGCAACGGCAGAGAAGAAAGTTCTGCCCTCGGTGCTCGGGGAAAATAATCGAGGTTGATCTTTTCGAATCCGGCAACCTCCCGGCCGTTCGGCGGCGGGTCTGAGCGATCCTCTTGCAGGAAACGGTCGATGGCCAGGGCCGCCCGTTTTCCGGAGGCAATGGCCTGGGATACATAACCCTGCCCGGTGGCTGCATCCCCCCCGGCAAAGATTCCGGGAACGGTCGTTCTTCCCCAAAAGTCGGCTGATATCAGTCCGTTTTCGGTTTTCATCCCCTGGGGCAGGAAAGAAAGGTCCGCCCTTTCCCCCACGGCCAGGATCAGGGTATCCGCCGGCAATGAAAAATTGGACCCTTTGATGGGAACCGGCCTTTTCCTTCCGCTGGTATCGGGCTTTCCCGGCTTTGTCCGCAGGCATTCAATGGCTTTTACCCTGCCGTTCTTGCCGATCACTTTCAGCGGCACAGCGTTGAAAATGAACTTTACCCCTTCCTTACCGGCCTCCTCCACCTCTTCGGCAATAGT
>JAOUFX010000158.1 GCA_029857975.1 Deltaproteobacteria bacterium
TTATTTATCTCGAGTATAGTTGAAATCTACACTTTACTCGGACAACTGTCAATCGTTGATTACTCTTGCCATCCTTCACTTTTTATTTTCTCTCATTATTTCAGAAGGATTATCAGGACCCGGCGGGGAGATGCTGCGCGCCGGCCAAACGGTGGGATCAAACCTTTCTGCACCCCTCACTTTGCCTCCGCAAAAAGAGAGCATAAACAACATTTATCTTTGCTACAGAGGTGGAAGTAAAGCTCCAAGTCATGGAAGAACCACCGCCTTTTGGCCCAGCGCAGCCCTGCACCGCATGGTGTACAGGGCGCAGCATCTCCCCGCCGGGTCCGGGAAGAGACTGCCCGGACCGGGCAGCCAAAGTTTTCATCTTAGACCGACTTGGCGAAGGGAACGTTGGGGTCAGGCAGGGGCGTATTGAAGGCCAGGTGAACGGTCGGCTCACTGCTGCCGTTCCAGTTGCGGTGCCGCACCCCGGCAGGAAAGACGATGAGCGAGCCGGGAGAGCATTCGTACTGTTTACCCTCGATCTCAATGCTCATTATGCCACTCAGGATGTAGAAGATCTGATCGACGTCGTGGACGTGCATGCCGGCCGGCGAGCCACCGCCAGCGGGCGTCTTAATGCAATTGATCGTGCAGGTCTTGGCACCCGAGGTGTGATCGAACAGATTCTGGGTCAATCGCTCGTCGGCGCGGCTCTTATCGATGGCCGCGAAATCAACCCTGCGAACGTATTCCATGGGATACTCCTCTCGACATCACCTTTAATATGAACTTTCCCTCAATCTCTCATCACTGCCCCCTGAGCTGCCGAGCTGACCATCCGGGCATAAATGTCCAGGTAACCGCGGGGATATTTTTTCGGCGGGTGGACCAACTTTTCTCTCCTCTGCTTCAATTCATCATCGGATACCTTTAACTCGAGCTTCCGATTCTCTATGTCGATCTCAATCCCGTCCCCGTCTTGAACCAGGGCGATGGTTCCTCCCTCCGCTGCTTCCGGAGAGAGGTAGCCAATAGAAGGGCCATCGCTGTAGCCGGAGAAGCGACCATCCGTCACGATATAATTGGTCTCGGCCATGCCGGCAATCTTGAGGGCTATGCGCAAGAAGGCCATTTCGCGCATTCCCGGTCCGCCTTTCGGCCCCTCGTAGCGAACCACCACTACGTCTCCTTTTTTAATTCCCCCACCGCCCAAATCGGCCAAGGCTTCTTCCTCTGAATTAAATACCCGCGCTCGCCCGTTGAATCGCCAGAGTTCTTTCTTTACGGCTACCTGTTTGATAACCGCTCCGCCTTCAGCCAGGTTCCCCTTCAAGACGGCAATTCCCCCGTAGGGGTGAACGGGGTTGGTACGGGGGCGAATGACTTCGGGAGAAAAGATGTCCGCCTTCTCCAGGTTTTGGGATAGAGTTTTCCCGGTTACGGTCAAGGCAGTCCCATTAAGAAGATCTTCCAGGCTTTTCATCACCCCAGGGATGCCTCCAACCTCGTCAAGTTCGATGACCGAATAGGGACCCGCGGGCTCAACATTCGTTAGGTGCGGAATTTCCCGGGAGAGCCGGTCGAAGTCCGCATAATCAATCTTCATCCCCAGCTCATGGGCCAGAGCCGGAAGGTGTAAAACCGTGTTCAAGGAACCACCGATGGCTAGGTTTACCTTCAGAGCGTTTTCCAGACTTTCTCGAGTCATGATTTTAGCGGGAGTAATTCCCTGCGCCAGGAGTTCCATGATTTTTTCTCCGGCCTGCTCAGCGAGGCGAGCTTTTTTGGCCATCACACCGGGGGCGGTTCCATCCCCCGGAAGGCTCATGCCCAGGGCCTCACAGAGGCAGGCCATGGTATTGGCGGTCCCCATGCCCCAGCAGGCCCCGGCGCAGGGGTAAAAAGAGGCTAAAGCTTCCTCGCGAATTTCCTTGGACAAACCGCCGCTATATACCTTTTGGACCATTTGCCCGAAATTTGATACGGAAGCTTTCACCCTCTCCCGGGCCCAATAGCCCGCAGGCATCGGACCGCCGGTTACAATAATCGCCGGGATGTTGACGCGGGCGGCCGCGATCAGCAGGGCAGGGAGGATTTTGTCACAGGAACCGATCAATACAGCTGCATCATAACAATGGCCACGCAGGCCCAGTTCGACGGAATCGGCAATGACCTGACGGCTGGGGAGGACGAATTTCATGCCTTCATGGCCGTTCGCCAGTCCGTCGCAGAGAGAGAGGGTGTAAAATTCCGTAGGCAGACCGCCGGCCGTGCGCACGCCGGCCTTGACCCGTTCGGCCAGGGTTTTTAAATGCATATGCCCCGGATGCATCTCATTGTAGGTGTTGACCACAGCGATGAACGGGCGCTTGATTTCTTCATAGGTCCACCCACCGGCATAGAGCATGGAGCGTCGCACCATGGAGAGCGGGTCGTCATCGGAAAAAACCCGGCTGTGCTTTTTTAGATTCATCCTGCCCCCCTGTAAAGGTTCGAAATCAATTGTCAACCACATAGGCCGCAGAGAACACAGCCGTCGCTTTTTTCCTTGATATTCCTCGGTGATCTCTGTGCCCTCTGTGACCAGTTTTTTTATCAAAAGGGCGGTTTTACGGTCATAAAAGTAAAAACGTCCATGCCGTTTCGTTCGGCTTTGGTCTTTTCCCCATTGATTACGAACACCATCTGTTCCAACATCTCCCCGCGCAGTTCTGCCAGGGATTTTCCTTCAATAAGCGAGCCGGCGTTGACATCCATATCACCCTTCATCGCCTCATAAATCCTGGAGTTGCTGGCTACCTTGATCACCGGCACCGCAGGGAAGCCTGCCGGGGTTCCGCGGCCGGAGGAGAAGAACATGATTTGAGAACCGCTGGCCGCCAAACCGGCCATGGAATCCGCATCATAGCCGGGCCCGTCCTGCAGGATCAGCCCTTTCTCCGTGGGCCACTCTCCATAATCGACGACTTGGTTGATGGTGGTCGAGCCCCCCTTGAAGATACAGCCCATAGATTTTTCCGCGATCGTACTCATGCCTCCATCCATATTCCCAGGTGAAATAACCCAGCTGGCCAGATGACCCATAATATCCTGGGTCCTTTGCTCGGCCTGCTGGATCATCTGTTCAATCTTGTTGGCAATTTCTTCATTTTTGGCCCGTCTTGCCAGTACATGGGCAGTCCCGATCATCTCGGTATTTTCCCCAAAAATAACCGCGGCTCCTTTTTCCACCAGCCAGTCCGAGACGGCTCCCAAAGCCACGTTGGCTGTTACTCCGGACATAGCATCGGAACCACCGCATTCCATGGCAACCATAAGCTTATCCCAGCTCAAAGGTACCCGCGGCTGCCCGCTGATCTCCGCCAGCATCCGACGGGCCGCTGCGGCTCCTTTCCGGGCCGTTGGCAAAGAGCCCCCTTCTTCCTGCACGTTGAAAATCTCGATGGGTTTGGCCGCTTGCTCGATGAAGGGTCGTAAACTCTTGGTGTTGGATCTTTCGCAGCCAAGGCCGATCAGCACCACCGCCCCGACATTGGGGTGATGAATCATGCCGGCCAGGACACGAAAAAGAATTTGCGTATCCCTCGGCCCTCCTCTTCCGCAGCCATGAGGATGGGGGGCGCATACGGCTGCGGGCACTTCCCGGGATATATGGTTGATAACCCCGTTAACGCAGGAAACCGTGGGGAGAACGAGGACATGGTTGCGGATGCCGAATTTTCCATTTTTCCTCTCATAGCCGGTAATTTCGCTCATTTCTTCCACCTCTTGCTTTCCAGGTTATGAGTATGAACCCATTCTCCTTTTTTGATGGGCCGGGTGCTTACAGCTACAGTCTCCCCGTATTTGATGATTTCTTCCCCCCCCGGAATATCCCGCAGGGCAATCTTATGGCTGGCCGGTATCTCCTCCAAGACAGAAAACAGCTCCAGCCCCTTGCCCATGACTTGTTCCCCGGCTTTCAAAGGTCGTAAGGCTACCGCGACATTGTCGCGGGGATGGATCAAAAGAGCGTTTTCTTTCATCGTGCCTCCTTAAAAGCGCATAGCGCTGCGCGCATAGAGCATGGCGTTTTTTCCGCCATGCGCTTGGCGTCTTATTTCTTCAGGTACATCATGGTCCCGTCTTGAACTACGGCCACCTTGGCCTCGCCGGGGAAATCTTTTTCCAAAATGGCCAGAACCTCCGGCCAAGTTTTAACGAAAATAGCGTCATCGCTATGGCTGACCAAGTCGAGGCCCGTCCGGTCGGGGTAGGGAGCCATGACGATTAGTTTCCTCATAAGCCTCTGGAGAAAACCCTTAGCCCGGGGGGTATAATGGCGGCCGCCGTATTCAGTCCCCCAGGCCCGCATTACATAATGAGGAACTTGCCCTTCGGGAGCATCGGAGATCAAAACCGCGACTGCCTCCTTCGGCTTCAAGAGCATCAACGAGAAGAAAAGGGCGATAGCTGATTCATTGGCCTTGGCATAGGCATTACAGATGGCCAGGTCATAGCCGCTGGCGCGGGGAACTCCGTAGTGTTCCTTGCCCTCTTCCGCGCCGGCACCGTGAGTCGTCTGGAAAGGTCCGGCGTACAGGTTGGTAATCTGTCCCCGGCGGTTAACCAGACAATCAACTTTAAAATTCAACGCCACTGCATCCCCCGCCGCATCGCACTCGGCACGCATGATGTTATTTTCAAAATTACCCAGGCCGGTGCGCCCTTTGTCTCTGTAGACCTGGTTGTGAAATTGGTTAATCGTTTCGATTCCTGCCACCCCAGGAAGAACGATTTTGGCCCCTCCCCCGAATCCTACATGGACATGGGGAGTGATACATCCAATCCCGATTTTCAGGTCGCAAGCCATAAACTCCCGATTGAACCAGAGTTCCACCCCTGTCGGAGTCCTTCCTATCCGGATGATATTCTGAAAAGGATCGTGATTGTAGACGGCATAATTCTCCACGATCTCTTCTCCCAATTTCTTGCGGGCATTGATCATATCATGGGCTCCGTGAGCACCCAGCGCCCACAGGAAGCGAATTTGGTCTTTTCTCATTCCGGCCTTATGGAGTGATTCTAAGATATAAGGAGCAACGTCTTTGACCGGGGTCGGACGGGTCATGTCGTCAAAGACGATAACTGCTTGTTTCTTTCCTCTGGCCATTTCCTCGAGGGTAGGCCCTGAGAGAGGGTGATGGATCTTTTCTCTGATTTGCTCTCCGGTGAGGCCGGCCTTCTCGAACCCGGGCGGATTAATATTGTCTACCTGCCAGTGGTCCGGGAACGTTAATTCCCACTCTATATTTTCGAACCACAGCCTGGAAGGGATGGAGACTTTTTGCATATATACTCCTAAAGAATTGGCAAAGCGCATAGCGTAAAAACCATGGAGGATTTGGGCTTTTTACTCTATGCGCTTTGCGCTCTGCGTTTTTACCCGACCAGAATTACGACCACTTTCCTCGGCCCGTGCATTCCTTTGAAGAGGACGCCTTGAATATCACCCGTCATGCTCGGCCCGGTAATAAATACGAATTGGCTGGGGAAGGCTTGGGGGTTGTCGAATACTCGATCCATCACTCGCTCATAGATCGGATTCATCCTCTCCACTGGAACGATGGCGATGTGCAGAATCGGCGCCAGGGACACAAGCCGGGCTTGATCTTTGTCGTGAATGAGGCCGAGAGTTCCGGACTCGGCTACGGCAAAATCGGCTCCGGTGATTCCGGCTTGGACTTCGTCGAAAACCGCATCCCTAAAGGATTCCCGATTCGGAAAATCTTTGGGGGTCATGATGAGCACATCGTATTTTTTCCCCCATGCCGGCAGGTCCAGCGCGGCTACAACGTCATCCGTTGAGACCATCACCTTTTTCAGGCCTTCCGCTCTGGCGATTTCAGCCAGCTTTTCCAAGGCTTCCTGGTTATTCGGCACCCGATAAACGATCCCGGTTTCCTCCACGAGGCGCTCGGTGAATCTGCGGATCATCTCTTCTCGGGTCATAGCAAGCTCACTCAAGAGAGGCATTGCCGGTCGCGGGGATACGGATTGTTTCGGAGCGGCTTTCAATTTTTGGAGTATCTCTTCACGGGCACTGGGTTGTTGCATTTTTTCCTCCATAAAAATTACAGGTACGAGGTGCAAGGTTTAAGGTCCAGGGTTCAATCTACACCCAACACCCTATACCCTACACCCTTCACCTTGCACTTTACGCCTCGCGGCTTTTCATTTCTTTCCACCGGTCATGGAAAGTTTTTTTGGCCATGGCCGGTAAGTCTCTGGTGCGGAACCATCCATGGAAAGGTCCCTTTATTTTGCTGATTACCCCCCCATGAGCATCTTTATTGATAAAGGGGCGAACCATGCGGGTTCCCAGGTTCCAAAGCCAGGCCCGGGTTACCGCCGAACCCCAGGCTTGAAAAAAACGCTCTTCTGAACCGGAACGTTTTTTCCCTCGCCAATAAGGGTCACCCAGCACGTCTCTGGCCCGGTAATACAGGAACATGCTGGGATGGTTAATCCCTACGGGACACACGCTCTGGCATGCCCCGCAAAGGGTGGTGGCCCGGTAGAGGTCCTGGGTCCGGTCCAATCCTAAAAGCAATGGATTGAGGATCTGTCCCATGGGACCGGAATAAGCCCATCCATAAGCATATCCACCGATCTGCCCGTAAACCGGGCAGATGTTCAAACAGGCGGCGCAGCGGATACAGCGCAGGGCATCCCGGGCTTTCAGATCCTGATAAATCTTGGTCCGGCCGTTATCGATGATGACAATAAAAAGT
>JAOUFX010000157.1 GCA_029857975.1 Deltaproteobacteria bacterium
GAAGTATACTGGGATGGTGATTGTGTGTCAAGGGTATTGGGCACATGATCGCCAACGAGCCTCTGCCTTTGGCAATCGCCTCGATCTGAATCCAAATTAATGACTTGCGGCTAAAATCTTAAATTCTGGAGGCCGAATCTGAAAGCAAGAGCACAAGAAGGAGTCCAGGATTTTCCAGAAAATTCCCGCCCTCCTCCTAAATTAACGCTAGTGTAGTGTCTCATAAAGGAGTGGAGTTATTTCTTTTTTTGCTACGAGAACGTGGTAATGTGCAGCCCGGCTGAATCTTTTCCAAAGTTTGTTTGCAGCGGGCGAGTTTCTCCATGATTGATTCTACGGTTGCTGTCCAGATGAAGGGTTTGGGGTTTGTATTCCAAGCCACCAGATATTCTTCAATTGCAGCGACGAGATCGGCAACACTGACGAAGGTGCCACGACGTATGCGTTTTCCTGTCAGTTCTCCAAACCAGCGCTCTACTAAATTCAACCAGCTTGAGCTGGTCGGAATGAAGTGAGGTACAAAACGTGGATGCCGTTGTAACCAACTCTGGACTCTCGGGTGTTTATGGGTGCCGTAGTTGTCTATCACCAGGTGAAGTTTCATTTCGACCGGGAATTCACCATCCAAACGTTTCAAGAATCTGAGAAACTCCTGATGACGATGCCGGGCAAAGCACTGTCCAATGACCTTACCTTGGGCCAATTCGAGCGCCGCAAAAAGCGTCGTCGTACCGTTGCGCTTGTAGTCATGAGTCATGGTCCCACAGCGGCCTTTTTTCAAAGGCAGACCCGGTTGGGTCCGATCCAACGCCTGAATCTGACTTTTCTCGTCGACGCAGAGCACCAGTGCCTTCTCCGGAGGATTGAGATAGAGCCCCACCACGTCAGTCAGTTTCTCCAAAAATTTGGGATCACGCGACAGCTTGAACGGCTCTATTCGATGCGGCTGAAGACCATGACTTTGCCAGATCCGGTTGACGGTTGCTTTGCTTACGCCATGGGCTTTGGCCATTGTCCGACAACTCCAATGGGTGGCTCCCGGAGGCCGGGTTTGCAGTGTGGCGTTGATAATTTCCTCAATCTTGCCTGCCGTGAATTGCGGCTTGCGCCCACGACCTGCCGCCACTTCCCAAAGACAATCCGGCCCCTCAAAACAGAAGCGCTGCCGCCACAAAGCAACCGTTTTAAAATTAATCTCCATGCTCTTGGCAATATCCTTGTCTTGCTGACCCTTCGCTGCCGCCAATATTATCCGACAGCGTTGTGCAACCTGTTGTGGCGTGCGGTGAGCGCTCACCCAGCGCTCCAACTCCTGACGATCGGATTCACTTATGATTACCAGCATAGCGCAACGTGACATGAACGTACTCTATCACAAATCGCGATATAATGCCAGTTATTTAAGAGACACTACACTAGACGCGGCTGGAAAGACATACCTATTGAAAAATGGAAAAAGGATTGTCAGGATGCTGGTCTTTTAGATTCATCAGTTAACGATTTTTTTAGCATGGTAGCGCACGGAGAGTCATTTTTGGTGGTAGATCTAACATCCATTCTGCAGGATCAGGGAATTCCATTCAGCCAGTGGTTTCTTTCAGCCATTCTGGTTTCTATAAATGACTTTGCGACTCCTGAGTTGCTATTTCAGGTAAATTTGCAGCTAGCGATATTTATCGGGAAATTGGATTGGAAAAAATTTGTGGCTCAGGATTTTGAAAGTCTGGTTACGCAAAAATGGCTTAACATTGTAACAAATCAACGATTTGCCCTCCGATCGCCCCAATTCTTTGCACCCAAGATAGAGACGGAATGTAGGGGGGCAGAAATGGGGTTAAAAAAAGTTGCCCGAGTATTATTAGCAGCACATGGTGCCTTAAATGTCAGAATATCGGAAGAAAGCCTGGAGCAGCTCAAAAAATTGGCAGAAAGATAGTTTAGATGGACTGATCGCAATCGTTCCAGTAAATTTAGTTTTATAGATCCATTAAGCCCTTTCTTATGCTAAGAAGTGGGTTAGAGGGTCAGATCTATTTCCTTTGCATCACGATTCCACGTTTCATGGTTCTGGCCAAAGAAATATAGCGCCGTGGGAGATGGGAACATCCTTTACGTTTGCAAATATAGAAATCAAGGAACTTATCATAAATCGTGCCGGCTTATTCAGTCGATGGGAGCAAGTGGATAGTTAGAGCCTCTCCAGGAATTATCCCTGTCGGGGATTTCAAGAAGGTAACCATTTTTTCAACCTGCTCTGTCTCTCCCTAAAGAGTCTTCCCCAACACTTTCAGGAATTCTGCGGGCGACAATATCCTAACGCCTTCATATTCCCCTTTGGGAAAATGGCGCTTATTCCCAGTTACAATAGCCATAGCTTTTGCGGCTAAAGCAATCTCCAGGAATGGCTCGTCGTCCGGGTCGGGAAGATGAGATTTCAAGGGCCGGCAAGAAACCGAGAGCCCCTCCTGCTCCATTTGTGTTAGAAAAGCATCAACGGTGTCTTGAGAAAAATTGAATTCGGTGCGGGTCAGAACATCCCGGTACTCAGCCAGACTGCGCAAATCGTAGGCTGCCTGAATTGCCCCTTCGGCAACGAGCCGAAGGATAACGGCTGAAGGGCTGTAGGGTTTTAGAATTCCCGAGATAACGACATTTGTATCAAGAACAATAATCATTTTCTACGGGTTTTCCGGATAGCCCGAATTCGGGCTTCAATTTCTACATCTGTCATTTTATCCAGACCCGAGGCCAATGATTTCTTCTGCATTTCTTCCAAGGCCATAAGGGCGCGGCTCCTGCGGAACATGCGGAGAGTCTTTTCCAACGTCTCCTCGCTAACGGCGGAGAGCAGGGCAATAGGCTTCCCATTGGAAGTGATGACTAATTCTTCTTCCTTAATTCTTTCCCAGATTTCCTTGGGTCTGGTATTCATCTCCCGGACGGAAATAAATCGCATGGCCGGCCTCCTTTGAATCATCCTTCATTAGATTATCAAATTAGCTGATAATTGTCAATCGATTGTCAGTTGAATAGGGAAAAGTGAAGAATGGGTGTTATCAAAGTAGGGGTTAGAGGGTCTATTTTCTTTGCATCACGACTCCACGTTTCATGGTTTTGGCGACAGAAATATAGCGCCGTGGAAGGTGGAAAGGTCCTTTACGTTTGCAAAGTTAGGGATCAGGGAGCCTATGGTAAACCATGCCGGCTTATTCAATTATTCACAGCCTATAACATCCGTCTTGAATAGAATGCATCTGCACTAAGCCGTCGGCAGAGAGGGAACTGTATCTTTGAGGAGTTGAGTAACCTTCTCCAACTCTTCGATAGTCGTCGTCCGGCCCAGACTGAATCGGATAGCCTCCATTCCACTTTCAGGCGAGACTCCCATCGCTTTTAAAACGGGCGATAATTCAACCGACCCGGAATGGCAGGCTGCACCCGTGGAGGCGGCTACCCCTTGAAGTTTTGCCAGAATCTCCGCTCCTACTTTACGCACGAAACTGACATTGAGGGTATTGGGAAGGCGATGGGTAGGGTGGCCGTTTAGGACGATTCCGCTCCCGAAGTTTTCTTGAAGCAATTTCCAGAAGCGATCCCGAAGATCACGAATTTTGGCATCATGCAAATGTTTCTTCGCTAATTCACAAGCCTCTCCAAGGCCCACAATGAGAAGGGCATTTTCGGTTCCTGCCCTTCTTCCGGATTCGTGGCCTGCACCGTGAATGAGAGGTACGATGGGCGTTCCTTCCTTAATATACAAGGCCCCCACCCCTTTGGGGGCATACAGTTTATGGCCTGCAATGGACAGCAAATCCACCCCCAGTTCATTGACTTTCGTGGCAATCTTTCCCAGCGATTGGGCTGCATCCGTATGGAAGATAATCCCATGGCTCTTGGCGATATGAGAGATTTCTTCACCCGGTTGTAAGGTTCCCACCTCATTGTTAGCGTGCATTACAGTAATAAGGGTGGTTTTTCCAGTAATGGCTTTTTCAATATCTTCAGGGTTGACCCTCCCGTATCGATCCACACCGACATAGCTCACCTCTGCCCCAAGTTTTTCCAGGAAATGACAGGGATGGATGACTGCCGGATGCTCAATCTGGCTTGTGATGATGTGATTCCCCTTCTCCCTCAGGGCCCAAAAGACTCCTTTAATCGCCTGGTTGTTGGATTCGCTCCCTCCGCTGGTAAAGACAATCTCCGACGGCTTACACTCGAGTAGATCAGCTACCTGTTTTCGAGCATGTTCAACGGCCTGTTTGGCAGGTTCCCCTGCCCAATGATGACTTGAAGGATTGCCAAAATGTTGGGAGAAAAAGGGTCTCATTGCCTCCGCTACTTCAGGATCGATAGGCGTGCTGCCGTTGAAATCGAGATAAATACCTTTGGAGATCATTAGGAAACCCCTTCCTTGGTTTATATTTCCCTTCAATAGCTGTCATGAAATAAAAAGCGCCGGCCCCGGTCCGGAAGATGGATCCACTTCATTCTCCGGCTGAGAGGGGTTACAGGAGAAATCCATAAATAAGAATGGAGAGGATTGCTCCCGTTAAGAGAATATAGGTCAGATCGATCTTTTTCACAAGGGCAAGGAAGGCTACCGCAGTAAAAATCACGCTGGGGATATCCAAAAATGTTGCTCGGCCAAAGTTGTAAAGGACGAGACCAAGCATAGCGATGAATGAACTGAGAATTCCCTGTTCCATCGTCCGCACAGATCTCATTTCCTTCAATCGGTCATGAAAAGGAAGCAGCAGACTGATCAACAAGAAAGCCGGGGCGAACATGGCGATGGTGGCCATGAGCGCTCCATAAAAGCCAGCGAGTTTATACCCCAGAAATGTTGAGGTGATCATGACCGGACCCGGAGTCACCTGCCCCAGGGCAATCCCGTCCAGGAATTCTTTTGTGGTCACCCACTGAAAGCGATCTACCACCTCAAATTGAATTAGAGGAATGATCGTCAATCCTCCCCCAAAGGCGAGGGCCCCTAACTTAAAAAGGATCAAGCAAAGATAAGATAGCTGGGTATGAATCAAATAGATGATCAGATAGGTTAGGCCAATCAGGATCGCCAAAGCACCGAGGAAAAGATAATTTGCTCTATGGAGCGAAAATGAGTTGGCACTCACAGGAGAAGGAGGAGACCCAGCTTTTCTTTCCTGCGGGCGAAGGAGAAGCGCCGCTAACGCGGCCAGGATGAAAACGAGCATAATATTCAATCGAAAAATGAAGCCAAGGAAAGCAAGAATGGCGATCAACGCCGCTTTCCAATCCTTGATGATGGATCTACTGAAGCCGATCACGGCCTTAAGCACAATGGCCACCACGATGGCGCCCAGCCCCTTAAAAAGACTCTGGATGACCCATAGATTCCCCAACTTGAAGTAGAGGGCCGAAAGGATAACAAGAAGTACAAAAGGGGGAAGGACAAAAGAAACCGCACAAGTGAAAGCCCCCCAAATTCCCCGCAGTCGATACCCGATGAAAGTTGCCATCATGACCCACGTAGCTCCGGGGAGCATCTGGCAGAAAGCCATTCCTTGCATAAACTCGCGGTCTTCAAGCCAGCCATAATCCTTTACAACGGCCTCTTTCATTTTTCCGGCGATGGCCGGGCCGCCGTAGGCTATGGCTCCGATTTTAAGAAATCGTCGGCATAAAAGGGTTAAGGGAACCATGGGTAGTCTCCGGGGTAAGCAGAATTCCCACAGGAAACTGCAGGGGCCATTCATGGATGACCCATACTTAAAAGGCCGTAACTTTAAACCAATATTAAGTGAAGACCAATTCCGTGTCAAAGGATTTGAATCATCGTGAATTGTTTCCCCGACCAACCCCAAGGTTTTAATCCTGCCCCTTGATCTTCTTCCCTTGGCATGCCAAGGCTTTATATATTTCTTGACAAGGTTTACCGATCGGTTTATAAAAACATATCGTTTATTTTTTAGATCCGGAGGCGTTATGGAAATTAAATACAAGATGTGGCTGGAAAAAGACGGCGAAGTGATCGCCGGCAACGGCAAGGTCGGTCTCTTGAAAATGATCGATGAAAAGGGATCGATCCAGAAGGCCGCGGAAAAGTACGGCATGTCCTACCGCCACGCCTGGGGGATCATTCAGAAGATGGAAAGGCGCTCCGGAATCAAGTTGGTGGAAACCCAGGTGGGGGGAAAAGAGGGAGGAGGCGCCCAAGTGACCTCTCCGGGAAAACGACTCTTAAATCAGTACGATGCTTTTCGAAAAGGTTTAGACCAATCTATGGCGAGTAAGTTTAAAGGCGCTTTTAAAAAATAAAGAAAGCGTTTACCTTCCAGGGACCCGCGACCATGTAAGGGTGGGGTCACCCCGTCCCTACGGCTAAATGCGGAGAGCTATTCACCGTGCGCATATTAGGAAACGAATATAATCGAATGGAATTAGCCGGGGCCTTCGGGGACTTGGGTACCTTTATACCCTTTGTGGCCGCTTACATCATTTTGAACAAGATGGACCCCTTGGGCATCTTAGTGGCTTTCGGGGTTTTCAAAATTTTCGTGGGGCAGTACTTTAAAACTCCCTTCCCCGTCCAGCCCATGAAGGCAATCGGGGGCATGGCCATCGCCCACCCGGAGAGTATCACCCACGGGATAATCTGGGGCTCAGGGCTTTTTACAGCGATATTCTGGCTGATAATGGGGTTCACGGGGGCCGTCTCCTGGCTGCACAAGATTACAGCCAAACCGATTATTCGCGGCATTATGTTAGGACTTGGGCTT
>JAOUFX010000159.1 GCA_029857975.1 Deltaproteobacteria bacterium
GGCGATTACCGGTCATTGGGGGAAGAAAGGGGCCACGATTCAGATGTCCTCGAGCGGCAAGATGCTGGGAACAAGCCTTTCCGAGGCGGATCTGGGGAAGATCAAACCGGGGATCAGTAAATCTCCCCTTGGCTGGGTAGAATCCATGGGCACGGGCCAGCCCTATCCGATCAAGGCCATTATCTGGGCCGGAAACCCGTACGGCCTCTGGCCCGGATTATCAAAGTTGGCCAAAAGGTTGTCCAACGTGGAAGTGATCGCCCACCTGGAGATTTGGAGGAATGAAACCTCCTACGCCTCTGATTACGTTTTCCCTTCGGCCCATGGCGTGGAATACGGAGAAATCAACCGGTCCACGGAAGACCGGAGGGCGCTCTGGATTCGTAAAATGATCGATCCGCCGGGCGAGGCGAGGCCCGATCTTTATTTCTGGATTGAATTGGGGAAACGATTCGGACTGCAGGATGTTCTAAAAGAAGAATACAAAGAGTCCTCGGTTTTTTTCGATGCCGAGATGAGGGCGAGTTCTCTGGTCCGAGGGGTGACCGTAAAAAAGATGATGGAGAGCCCGAAAGGCTTCCTGCGCATGCCCTTGCCAGATGATGGGTCTCCGGAGATCGATACGCTTTACCTGGAAGGCTCCGTTTATCCCGGCGATCCGCAGGGAAGGAGAATCCCGACCCCTTCGGGCAAACTGGAGCTGTGGACTCCGGAGATGGAGAGGAAGTTCAATGAACTGGGGTTGAGTGCTCTGCCTGAATTTTATTCGGACCCCGAGCAGCTGGTTCCCTTGCCCCACTTGCGTGCGGCTGCTGGCGCTGAAGCCCGCCGCCCTTCTCCGTTCTGGAACAACTCCTGTTATGCCCCGGTGGTGGAAATCGTGCAGGAGCCTTTTCCTTCTGCCAAAGAATTCGACACGGAATTGGTCACCGCCTGTCCACCCGTTCCTCACTTTCATTCCTGGTGCAATTTTTTCTGGCAGGCCTGGGAGATGTGGCCCGATCTTTTCGTGCACCTGCATCCGGCCAAAGCGCGTTCCATCGGCGTGCAGACAGGCGATAGGGTCATCGTGGAAAATCAGCGGGGAAGAATCGAGGCTGTGGCTTGGATTCATCCCGGAATCCGGGAGAGCGCCGTATATATTCCCATCGGCTGGGGAGAAAAATCTCCCTATTCGCAGTGGAAAAGCGTCAACTGGCTGCTGCCCGATGACCAGCGAGATCCCGTCTCCGACCAAGCGAACACCAAGATTACTCTCTGCCGCGTGAGGAAAGCCTGATCTCCGATAAGATCAAACCGAGTCCAAACGCTTGAAACAGTTTAGCCCTTTGAAAAATTAGCTAAACCTCAATGCCAAATGCAAAATTCAAATTGCAAATCTAAAAATGAAGAACAATTTGCCGTGAAATTTAGCGGATAAAATCCTAATCCCGAATCTTTTTCAAGAGGTGGAAAATGGCGTATCAATAGCGGCGACGTTCATTTTTTGAAATGAGAACTTCACCTACTGTTGAGTGAAGGGATGCATTAGGAATTGAAGATTATCAAAAGAGGTCATGCATCCCGATTCAATAAATGAAAATTATACCGAAATATTTTCGATGGTCTGAAAACAGAGGAGATATAGCGAGCCTGTCGGGAAACCCATAATTAAAAAATCGCTCTTGGGCGCAAAACGATTTTTCAGGATAAAGACTTTCTGCCCAGACTAAAAAAGGAAATACCAAGGAAGGGCTAAACGCAAAGATTTATACCTTTTTCGACAGGCTCAGCAGAAATCACAGCTTATTGTTCTAATCCACGAGCCACAATATGTAGCCAACAAAGCGGAGTCTTAAATTAGGATGCTGTTTTCACTTTACCTGTTTAACGTATTTTTGCTCTAATCCTTTTCATCCCCATCCTGGAAAAAGCTGTTCAGCGTATCCAAAAAACTCCGAGTATTAA
This sequence comes from Deltaproteobacteria bacterium, assembly GCA_029857975.1. Next base: position 1,948 of record JAOUFX010000159.1, read on the forward strand.
TTGGCTTGCTTAGGTAGCCGTCGCAACCGGCGATTCTGAATTTCTCCTCATCCCCTTCCATCGCATAGCCGGTCAAAGCTACAACCCGAATTCCCTTTAAAGCTGGATCTCCTTTAATGATTCGAGTCGCCGATAGTCCGTCCATTCCCGGAAGTTGAATATCCATGAAAATAAGATCAGGCCTCTTTTCCTTGGCTATCTGGATCCCGCTTTCGGCGTTCATCGCGTTCAATATATTATATTGGCCTATTTGAAGGAGGGAGTTGACCAATTTCATATTTAATGCATTATCTTCAATCACCAGGATGGTTTTTTTTACCATAATCAATCCTCCGGGTATTTATTCCTCCTGTGATCGGGAATGACAAAAATAAATTTGCTCCCTGTTCCTCTCCCTTCACTCTCTGCCCAGATTTTCCCGCCATGCAATTCCACCATTTTCCTGCTCAGACAAAGGCCCAAGCCTGTCCCTTGAAAGGGGCGAGATAACGAATTCTCCGCCTGTTCGAATGGTTCGAAAATACGTTCCAAGTCCTTCGGGCTAATTCCAACCCCCGTGTCTTGAAGAGAAATGCTGATCAACCCATCCTTCATTAAAGGGTTATCAGCATCCAGCGGCAACACTGCAGGGTGGTCTTCCCGGCAAAACCAATGCCCATCTTGATATGACAGATACTGAGCCGAAAGGGAAATTGAGCCCCCATCTGGAGTAAATTTCAGGGCATTCGAAAGAAGATTGTAAAGGATTTGTTTTAGTTTGCGCTCATCCGCAATGACATTCTCCGGAACACCATCGAAATCTTTTAAAATTTGAATCCTATGCTGCATGGCCTTCTCTTGGACCATGACCAGGCTGCCTTCCAAAAGATCCCCAAGACCTATCTCCGTCAGTTCCAGAGTCAGCTTTCCCGCCTCTACCTTGGAAAGATCAAGGATATCATTGATCAGGGATAGGAGATGCCCGCTGCTGTTAAGAACGTCCGTCAAATATTCATCTTGAGTAGTATTCAGCGCACCAAAGTGCTTATCGACCACCAGTTCGGTGAAACCGATGATGTGATTCAGGGGCGTCCGTAGCTCATGGCTCATATTGGCCAGAAACTCAGACTTAGCGCGGTTCGCTATTTCCGCAGATTCCTTGGCCTGTTTCAGGTTTTCTTCCGCTCGTATTCTTTGGCTGATCTCATTGCTCAAATCCTCGTTGGCACTTTTCAGTTCCAAGGTCCTTTCTGCCACCTTTTCCTCTATCTTCTTGGACATAACGCTGAAGGCATCCAAAAGCTCCTGAAACTCAGGGCTCCCCTTAATGGCGATACTATTTGAAAAGTCCTCGTTGGCTATGGCCTTCGTGCGGGCCATCAGTTGTTTAAGCGGGATAAGGCTTCTTCTAATAGATACCTGGCTCAATAAAAGCGCAATCAGCATCATTAGAAATCCGGCCAACAGAAAATAAATTTTGTATTGATGGATCGATGATAGAATTGATCCTTCAGACTGACTAAGGATTATTTTCCAGTGATCAGCCGAGAATCCGCCCCCCAGAAATAGGCTATGCGCCGAGGCTACATAATCTTGCTTTCCATCTCCCCACGAAAAGCTGGAGTTTTGTTTCCTGCCATGTAGCCTCGACAGGGCATTGATTAAATGTGCCGGCTCGGAAATGGAAGCGACGAGCACAACATTTTCATCATCAACAACGCACAATGCCATGTCGGCAGGCAGGTTGAAATTATCCCCCACGCTCCAGAGATAGTTGGCGTTGATTTGGCCGGTCAGCCATTCAGAATTGGAGGTCCGGATTGCCATCCATAGATGCGGGTACCCATCGGAGCCTCGCCTCTTGATGATTGAGGGTTTTTCCGATTCAATAGAGCTCAATTCGCTGAATTGGATATCGCATGAATGAACCTTGCTTCCCAAGAGAAGCACCGCACCCTGCCGGTCCAGCCTGAACAGATTTTCTAAACTTTTTGGCTGGATCTGGCTCGCCTTCAAGCGAAAAGGCGTGCTTTTATCCTCCGCGGGGCTTGAGTTGAAAGAAAGGAAGACCCGCATCTCGGTTTCCGCCATTCGCAGTCGTTCGTATATTGACCTGCTGATGTTTTTAGCCTGATGATCCAGGCGGTGGATACTCTGGTTTTTCAGCTCATTCTCCAAAGAGTAAAACAAGAGCCCGAGCATAACCGCCAAAGGAAAGATGACGCAGAAGAAAAAAAGAAGGGAAATTCGTTGGGAAAGTCTGATCTTGCGGAGCCTGTGAATGGTTATCATGTATCTCCTGCGTGATCAATACTTGGATGCCAAACCTATAAACTTGCCATTATTCGCCCGAATGATATCATCGTGGCTGAATTTGACTGTTAGCTGAAGAGCTGTAGCCCCATCCCTGCCTCTGCTATATAGATCAAAGTCCGTGCTGAGCGGATGCAGATTCCTATCCATGCGTACCTTTTGGCCCTTAACGCCTGTAATGGGCCAATAGTCATAGGGGTTATTCCAAGGATCTAAGCGGTTATTCTCCGCTATTTCTGTAAGGGTGGGGGGAAAAGCTGCGTTTTGGGAATAATAGAGATAAAGTTTCCCGCTAATCTGAGCAACATCCGCTCCGGCCTGGGTAATCTGACCCTTGTAGTGAAAATCCTGGTAACCGAGGTAAGCCATCGCAGCCAAGGTGCTTATGATGAATGCCGCTATTATTAATTCAAGGAGTGTCATGCCTCTCATGCGACGGACCGCCCTGTCTACCGGTCTTCCGGCTTTGAAGTTACAGGTGTTCAAAACATTAAATCCTCTGTTTCCCTGCATCTAAAAAATCAATATTTTTCAGCCGAAGGCAGATGGACACAAAATTCTGTGGTCCCTGTTGAGTCCTTCGTAGGCAGATATCGGCTTCAAAGATTATCACATTTATATTTTCGGCTTATTTTATTGTAACCTTTAATATTAACCCCCACCTGCCAGATAAAATTGACCCAGGTTTAATGTCAGATGCACAAGATATTGGGGATTGCTTCGGTTTCTAAAAGTTACGATTGCGTGCCACTGTCCGCACTTCCCACAAAGTTTCGATAAGGGAATTATATCAATACCTTGCTCAACAGTTATCGATAGAAACCTGCACTGATTGCCAAAATCTTTCGTCCGAAGAGTTCAGGAAGTACTCCACATTCAAGCTTTCGTACCACAATAGGAACCTTTCTTTCAGAGGCAGATATTGCCGATGGGTTTTTAATATCACAACTTCTTGATGCTGGGAAAATACCGGATCCATAAGGGGAAACGAACCCTTTATAAATTCGGCATCAATCTGCTTGTTGAAAACCGTGGGTAAATAGCCATAGTAGAAAAATATTGAAATCACCCCGCTAAAATCTTAAGATACCTTTCACATCCCTAAATCATTCTTTATTTTCCCAAGTGAGGCCTATTTTGAACCTGGTTAGTGGGCGAGTCTTCTATGGCTGGTGGATCGTAGTTCTCGGGTCCTTAATCCAAGTCGTGGGCGGAGGCATTCTTTACCAAAGCTTTACGGTCTTTTTCCTGCCCTTGAAGCGGGACTTAGGGGTGAGCAGTGCGGCGATTTCGCTTCTATATGGGGCCGCTCGTCTTGAAGGAGGATTTGAAGGACCCGTGGTCGGATATCTGATAGACCGGCTGGGGGCCAGGACACTCATTATTATCGGGGCGAGCATGGCCGGCGTGGGTCTGATATTGCTGGCAACGGTCCACAGTTATCTTTCTTTCTTTCTGATTTACATATTTATTGTCTCTTTAGGATATAACGCCGGTTTTTTTCACCCTGCCTCCGCGGCGGTAACCAAGTGGTTTATCCGCCACCGAGGGCTGGGTTTATCCATCCTCGGTGCTTCCATGTGTGTCGGTGGGATGATCATGGCTCCGTTGCTTTCCCACATCATCCTGAGCTTCGGCTGGCGCACCGGTGCAGTCATCTCCGGACTCATTATTTTGATAGTAGCTCTGCCGGCAGCCTTCCCCATCCGCCGTTCTCCCGAAGCGCTGGGACTTTTGCCGGACGGGAGGCCGGATCGGGAAGACCATCCTGAGGACTCGAAAAAAGAACGTCATCAAATAGCAGATGTTGACTTTACCGTAAGGGAAGCCTTGAAAACCGTACATTATTGGTTGCTGATGGCCAGTATCACCTTGCGACTGCTGGTCACCGTGGCCTTAAACACCCACTTCATTCCGATTTTAGTCTGGAAAGGGATGAATGAGGCGACGGCTGCCTATCTGGTAAGCCTTTTTGCCTTGTGCACAATTTTTACTACCCTATTGATCGGATGGATGGGAGATCGCATGAGTAAACCCCTTTTATGTAGCGCGGGGATCCTGCCCATGATCTTGGCCCTGGTGGGTCTGATCTTTAGTAAAGAAAGCGCAATCCTTTACTCCCTGCCCGTCGGGTTATCGATTATCATGGGGACTATGCCTCTTAACTGGGCCATAATTGGCGATTTTTTTGGACGGCGGAGTTATGCCACTTTGCGGGGGATTATGGGAATATTTTACGGCGTTGCCACATTTGTATCTCCAATTTATGCCGGATGGATTTTTGACCTCACCGGGAGCTATACCATCGTCCTCTTAACCTTCGCCATTGTTCTGGCGATCGCCGCCATCTTTTTTGCCTGGTTACGGCCCCCTTCTCCAAAACGCCTATTTTTTTAATTTGCTACCTTGATAGTATAGGAAATTCCTTTTTGGACACGGATTCACCCTGTTAGATGTTTACTGTCTAACAGGGTAAACACAGATTATCAGGATAAACTAAAAAAAAATAATTAT
>JAOUFX010000161.1 GCA_029857975.1 Deltaproteobacteria bacterium
AATCCGACCGCTGCCACCGATTCCGCGATTCCCTTTGGCGATGGCCTGGATAGCGGCGGCAAATTTCCGCGTGAGGTAATCCTGCAAAGCCCGGGCTCTTATTTTTTTTTCGAAAAGGTCGGAGGGAAACTGAGCCCTCTTTTGGGGAACTTTCAGGCGGATGCGAGTGGGGCTGGCAAACGGATCTCCTTGTACATGGTCGATGATCAATGAAAATCCGCCAAAGTCGTATGCTCCTTCAATATCTTTATAGGCCTTATATCCGAGACCATCAATCCCCTTCAAAACCTTTATTAATTCTTCTCTGTTCCGCATCTCTCCTTCACCTTCAAAAGTTTTCAAAACTATGAATGGATAACTTCGTAAAAAGCCCTTTTACCTCATTTTCGCCATTCCCACGAAGGGGCGGGATTGCTTTCGCAGGAGTAAGGGCTTTTCTGAACATTTTTAAAGGTCATCATGAATGGGCCATACAAATATTATCATGCCCTGCTTAAACGGTAAATGTTCTTTGATTGAAAATCTCCATAAGCATCCAGATGGAGGATCCTTTAGACATTTTTATTCCTCCCGTTTCCTGTCCTTGAGCAGTTCCTCCGCCTGGGCAGGTTGCCTGGATTGCATCCTCAACCGGCGGGATCAGATAAACAATGCCCCGTATTCCATAAGCTGTAGTTCCATTCCTGCCTGGATGCGATATTTCTTATGGATTTCAAGACAAATCATTTGCCAGTTGCGGGATGGAATGTTAATATTTTTTCATGCACAAAGACGACCTCCTGCGAGTTACCAAACCCTCCCGGTACCTGGGCGGAGAGGTGAACTCCGTTATAAAGGACCTGGCCCGCGTGCGCCTGAAGTTCGCCCTGGCCTTTCCGGACGTTTATGAAGTCGGCATGTCCCACCTCGGTTTTCAGATCCTTTATCACATCCTCAACCAGGACCCAGAGATTGCCTGTGAGCGGGTTTTTGCTCCCTGGCCTGACATGGAAAAGCTTCTCCGGGATAAGGACCTTCCTTTAACATCCCTGGAATCCTCTGGTCCCTTGAAGGAGTTTGACGTTATCGGCTTCTCCTTACAGTATGAGCTCAACTATACCGGTGTCTTGAACATTTTAGACCTCTCTGGAATCCCTCTCCGCTCTACTGAACGGGGAGAAAAAGACCCGCTCATTATCGGAGGGGGGCCCTGCGCCCTGAATCCGGAACCGTTGGCCGATTTTTTTGATGCCTTTGTCCTGGGGGATGGGGAAGAAGTGGTCTTAGAAATCAGCCGCGCAATTATCTCTTCCCGCGAGAAGGCTGAATCCCGGACCAGCCTTTTGACCAGGCTCTCCCGGATTGAGTCGGTTTACATCCCTTCTTTTTTCCGGGTGGAATACCGTTCAGATGGGAGGGTCGAGCGCATCATCCCGCTGGCAGAGAATTATGCAACGGTTTCCCGTCGCATCCTTCCAGATTTGAATAAGGGGGATTTTCCTCAGCATCCCATTCTGCCTTTCACGGAAATTATCCACGATCGCCTGAACATCGAAATTGCCCGAGGCTGCACTCGCGGGTGCCGTTTCTGCCAGGCTGGCATGATCTACCGCCCCGTCAGAGAGCGTTCCTCCCAAAAAATTTGCCAACTCATTGAAGAAGGTCTGAAAAACACCGGCCATGATGAAGTCTCCCTCCTTTCCCTGAGCACAGGAGATTATTCCTGCCTCGAGCCTTTGCTCACGAACGTTATCGATCAATACCGTAATGAGCGGGTGGCTGTTTCCCTTCCCTCCCTCCGAGTAGAAACCCTCAAGCCTTCTCTTATCCAAAAAATTAGGGAAGTACGCAAGACTGGATTTACTTTGGCTCCCGAAGCCGGAACAACCCGCCTTCGCCAAGTTATCAACAAGGGCAACACAGAGGAAGACCTCCTGGCCAGTATCCATGCTGTTTTTTCGGCCAACTGGCAGTTAGTGAAACTTTATTTTATGATCGGCCTTCCGACAGAAACTGAAGAAGATCTTAATGGAATTGTTGCTTTGTGCCGCAGGGCTCTGGCGGAGGCCCGCCGGGTCAAAGGTTCCGCCCGAATTAACATCAGCATGTCCACTTTCATTCCCAAAGCCCATACGCCCTTCCAATGGGAATCTCAGTTATCTAGGCCCGAAATCGCGCGGAAGCAAAAATTTTTGCGTAGGAACTTGGAGCGGTATGGATTCAGTTTAAAATGGGTAGATCCTTCCTTGAGCCTTCTGGAAGGAGTTTTTGCTCGTGGCGACCGCAGGTTAGGACATACTCTGGAATTGGCTTACCAATTGGGTTGTCGGTTGGATGGGTGGGGAGATCATTTTTGTTGGGAACGATGGGAAAAAGCTTTTGCCCAGACTAACCTCGATCCCCCTTTTTACACCCAGCGCCTGCGGGAACTGGATGAAATTTTGCCCTGGGATCATTTGGACTCAAGAGTGAGTAAACGGTTTCTTCAGGAAGAACGCCACAAGGCTTTCCAAGGGGTAGCTACTGTTGATTGTCGGGATGCCTCTTGCACCGGCTGCGGGGTTTGCTATGGAGTTGAACTTTTTCGCAACCGATTAGCCGATAAAAATGAAAATCGATCGCCAGAATCTTCTCGAACCCAAAAAACAAAAATGCCCCCTCCCCCGATTCACCGCTTTCGCTCACATTATGCAAAATTTGGTGCGATGAAGTTTTTGGGCCATCTGGACCTCACTCGGTCCCTGACCCGAGCCTTTCGCCGGGCCCGAATTCCATTGTCCTTTTCACAGGGATTCCACCCCTTACCCCGGATTTCTTTTGGGCCTCCCCTTCCCCTCGGTTATGTAAGTTGGGCGGAATTTCTGGATTTTTCCATTCAGGGCAACATCCATCCTCAGGAGATCACTTTGCGCCTGAACAATGTCCTTCCGGTTGGGATTAAATTTTTAGAAACGAAAGAAATTTTATTGAAATCCCCTTCTATTTTTGATAGTATTATTCATAATTTGTACTTAATCCGCTTTTCAGATTCTGGTGAGCTACAGGAAGAAAAAATTGAAATATTCCACCGGGATGAAAAGATTGTGTTTTGGGAGGGCCCAAAAAACAAATTTTTCGACTTGAAAAAGTTGGTGGAAACCATCGATTGGGTAGACAAGGTTACTTTGCAGATGAGGATTCGTTCTGGGGAAGGAGGAACGATCCGACCGGAGAAAATTATGGATTTTATCTTCGGGTGGCCTAAGGAGAAGAGGCCGGTAATGACCATACAAAAACTCCAGGCAGAGTTTAGGGAATCAGACCCATGGCTAACGAAATCTTGATTAATGTTAATTCTGGGGAAACTCGAGTTGCTCTTTTAGAAAACGGAGTTCTCGTGGAAATGTACCTGGAGCGCAAGTCGGATCAAGGGATTAGCGGGAACATTTATAAAGGCCGGGTAGTCCGAGTACTTCCGGGCATGCAGGCGGCTTTTGTGGATATTGGGCTAGATAAAGCGACCTTTCTTTACGTTACCGACGTTCATCAGGACTTCGACGATTTGGAACTCATGATGAGGGCGCGAGAGGACGACGCCAACGGACTTCCGGGTACTGAAGACGAAGATATAATGGACCTGAACACTCCGTTCCAAATCGAAGACTTATTGCATGAAGGGCAAGAGGTTCTGGTCCAAGTTTCCAAAGAACCTTTAGGCTCGAAGGGAGCCCGGATTACTTCCCATATTTCTCTTCCTGGCCGCCATTTGGTTCTTATGCCCATGGTAGACCAAGTCGGCGTATCTCGCCGGATCGAAAACGAATCCGAACGGCGACGCCTCCGGGAGATTATCCAGCGCATTAAGCCCGCCGGCTGCGGTCTCATCGTGCGCACGGTTTCCGAAGGAAAAGGGGAGGCTGAACTGCGCCAAGATCTGGATTTTCTCCTGAAAATGTGGAACAACATCCAGAAACGCAAAGCCACGAGCCCCGTGCCCAGCCTGTTGCACAAAGATTTGGACATTACGCTGCGGGCCATCCGGGATTTATTCACCCAAGATGTGGAGCGAGCCGTAATCGATTCTGAAGAGGAGTACCGGGAAATCCTGGATTTCTGCGAGACTTTCATGCCTCAGCTGAAATCTTCCATCGAACTCTACGAGAAGGAGGAACCCCTCTTTGATTTTTTTGGAATTGAAATGGAAATCAGCCGGGCCTTGGGGCGAAGAGTCTGGCTTAAATCCGGCGGTTATATCGTCATTGAAATGACCGAGGCTTTGACCGTTATCGACGTGAATACCGGCCGTTACGTGGGCAAAAGAAATTTGGAGGATACGATCCTAAAAACCAACATGGAAGCGGTTAAAGAGATCGCTTACCAGCTGCGGTTGCGCAATATTGGGGGAATCATCATCATTGATTTCATCGATATGGAAAAAGAGTCCAGCCGGGAAAAGGTTTTTCAGGCTCTTATGGAGGCTTTAAAAAAGGACAAGAGCAAAACCAATATTCTAAAGATCTCCGAACTGGGACTGGTAGAGATGACCCGTAAACGCACCCGGGAAAGTTTGGGACGAATTCTCAGCGAAAGATGCTTTTATTGCGAAGGCCGGGGTTTCCTTAAATCTCGCTCGACCATCTGCCAGGAAATTCTTCGGGAAATCCAGAGGGATATTCGCGATCTGCGTGGGGAAAATATTCTGGTAAATGTCCACCCCAATGTAGCTAATTTTATGTATGATGAAGCCCGTTGTGAGATAGAAAAAATAGAAAAGCGCTTTAGCAAACGAATTGTTGTCAGCGGCAAAAGTGATTATCACCTGGAACAATTTGAAATTAATAGCAACAATGGGCAGTTTTCCTTTGACAAAAAGGAATCGGAAATTTTATAATAATAAATTAAATCATAAAAAGGCGATTTACCACAGAGGGCCCAGAGGAAAGTTAAGATAAATCAAGGAAATAAACTCTTTATCGGCTCTGGAATGAATTCAAAACTTTGGAGGGTCATGTGTACGCAATAATCCGTACGGGTGGTAAGCAGTATAAAATTTCCCCGGGGGATACGATCCGGGTGGAAAAAATGGAAGGTAAGACTGGCGATATAGTGGAATTCAAAGACGTTCTATTGTGTGCCGAAGGAGAGAAAGTCCTTGCCGGGCAACCTTTGCTCCCTAACGTAAAAATTGTTGGGGAGATACTGGGGCAGAAAAGAGCCAAGAAAGTAATCGTCTTCAAGATGAAACGCCGCAAAGGATATCAGAAAAGGAAAGGACATCGCCAGGCCTTTACCAGCCTGAAGATCAAAGAAATCAGCATACAGTAAATAAAATACATAAAGTGAGTAAAGTGCCTAAAATGCTTAAGTTTAAAGATCTTATTTTAACATTAGAGCGCTTCCAACTTTAGGCACTCCGTACTTTAAACCCTTGAAATTTAGAGGTGGTTATGGCTCATAAAAAAGGACAGGGAAGCTCGAGGAACGGGAGAGACAGCGCCGGTCAAAGGTTAGGAGTGAAACGTTTTGCCGGACAAAAAGTCCATGCCGGATCAATCCTGGTCAGGCAACATGGTACCCGTATTCATCCGGGTGTCAATGTGGGGATGGGAAAAGATTTCACCCTTTTCGCGAAGATTGAGGGCGTTGTCACCTTTGAACGTCTCGATAAAGACCGCAAGAAAGTTAGCGTATACGCCCTACCAGCCGAAGGGGTCCCAGCATAGGATAACATGGTTTGCCGGGAAAATTTATCGGGCAGGGCCAGCCTGGGGAGATTGACCGATCAAATTTGTTGATGAAGCGAAGATCTTCGTCAAAGCTGGAGACGGAGGAAACGGTTGCATTAGCTTTCGCCGTGAAAAATATGTCCCCCGCGGAGGACCCAACGGTGGCGATGGGGGAAAAGGCGGAGACGTGATCTTCAAGGCGGATAGCCAGATCACCACGCTTCTCGATTTTCGCTACCAGCAGCATTATCACGCCAACCGTGGTCAGCACGGTAAAGGAAAGAACCAGGAAGGGCGCAGCGCTTCGCCTCTCATCCTTCCCCTTCCGGTAGGAACGATCGTCCGTGACGCCGCCAGTGGAGAAATCCTCAGAGATTTTACCAAAAAGGGAGAAACCTTTATTGTAGCCCAAGGGGGTTGGGGTGGCCGGGGAAATGCGCATTTTGCTACCCCTACCCTTCAGGCTCCCCGCCATGCTGAACCCGGGCAAACGGGGGAAGAGCGGTGGCTCCTTCTTGAATTGAAATTGATGGCCGATGTGGGCATTGTCGGATTTCCCAACGTCGGGAAATCTACCCTCATTTCCAAGATCTCATCCGTCCGTCCCAAGATTGCCGATTACCCCTTCACGACCCTGGTTCCCCATTTGGGAGTGGTCAATTTTGAAGATCATAAGCCCTTGGTAGTAGCGGACATCCCCGGGATTATCACCGGAGCCCATGAAGGGACAGGTTTGGGGTTGAGGTTTCTCCGCCATATAGAACGAACCTCTCTTCTCCTTCACTTATTAGACATCTCCGGCAACAGCCAGCGTGACCCCATAGAGGATTATTTGGCCCTGAATCGGGAGCTTTCCCTTTTTAGCCCGAAGCTGGCGGCTAAGCCACAGGTGGTAGCCTTGAATAAGATTGATATGCCGGAAGCAAGCCGGAATCTCATAGAGGTCCGGCGTTACTTTAAAAAAATCAAAAAGGAAGTTTATCCAATCTCTGCCTTGACCGGAGAAGGCCTGCCCAGCCTTTTGG
>JAOUFX010000160.1 GCA_029857975.1 Deltaproteobacteria bacterium
GATGTTCGCTGGAAGTCATACCCTCTTTATTCCTTTAATCCTTTTGATCGTTTTATTGGGTATGATGTATACCCCGACCACATGTGCGTTCTGGGCTTTTATCAGCGGGCTCCTTCTTTACCTTATCTCCCAAAGAAGTAAAAAAGACCTGGGGGAAGCCCTGAAAAAGGTAATGAAAGCCCTGGAGGCGGGCGCCTATACGGCTGCTTTCGTAGCCTCCATGGCTGTGGTGGTTCAAATTGTGGTGGCCGTCGTAGGGATGACCGGATTGGCTGTTAAGTTTTCTTCGATCATCATCGCCTTAAGCGGCCAATCCCTTATAGTCGCTTTGGTGTTGGGGATGATTGTCACCATGATCTTGGGTATGGGCGTTCCCACAGTGGCCGCCTATATTTTGGGGATCTCCATCGTGGCCGGCGCTTTTATTAATGTAGGTATGGATTCTCTGATTGCTCATTTTTTCATTTTCTATTATGGAGTTCTGGCCGGAGTGACGCCACCCGTGGCCCTGGCAGCCTATGTGGGGTCAGCGATTGCGGGGGCCCATTGGTTCCGGACCGCTCTGACCGCCTGCCGCATCGGCTTTGCAGGATTTTTAGTCCCCTTTATGTTTGTCTACAACCCAAGCCTTTTAGGACAAGGCCCTCTGCTCGGGGTAATGATTGGATTTGTCTCCGCGTGCATAGGGGTAATCGCTCTCTCCGCTTCGATGATCGGCTATTTAATCAAACCCGCTAATTTTATTGAAAGGGCATTGCTCTTTGGGGCAGCACTGGCTTTAATTGATTCTCGTCTCACCACTGACCTCATTGGCTATTCTTTATTCGGCATCGCCCTGCTCTTACAAAAGAGTTGGAGTTGGCGGCCGCAGGAAGCCATCCCGGTTTTAGTGGGTGGGGAGGCAGATAGAACGGAAAAAAGGTTATAAAAATGGCGAGCCTTTATGAACAGAGACGCGCAAAGAGGGTAGACTACATGAGTACATGCTTTCCCCTTGCAGCTTGGCCATGCGGTGGACATATGGGCGTTTTTTATTTTGAGTAAACTGAGTTTTTAAAAATGTGGTGGAGGAAACCAATGGACATGATGAACGTTTTGACCTACCTATGTCCAACAAAGATCTATATGGGTATCAATGCCCATGAGAAGCTAAAAGAGATTATTGCTGAACAGAAAGTGAAACGCTTGCTTTTGATGTGTGATCCGGGTGTGGTTTCCGGCGGAATTTATCGATCCATAGAAAACGTCCTCAAAGATCATCAGGTGACCTTCGAGGTCTTCGCAGAAATCGAGCCCGATCCGAGTACTAAAACCGTAGAGAAAGCCTATGAGATTTGCCGAACCATGCGACCTTCTATTTTATTGGCCCTTGGCGGCGGTAGCACCATGGATGCAGCGAAAGCTGCGGGTATCCTCGTCACCAATGGAGGACGGATTCAAGATTACGAAGGCAATGATAAGTTCAAGAATCCCCCCTTGCCCCTCATTGCCATACCGACAACGGCAGGTACCGGCTCAGAGGTTTCGTATACTTGCGTAATTACCGATACCGAGCGAGCCACCAAAATGGGAATAAGAAGCGCCGCATTGAATCGTGCCCAGATGGCCATCTTGGATCCAGTGGCCCTTAGGTCATTGCCGGAGAAGGCTGCCGCCCATGCGGCGATGGATGCCTTCGTTCATGCCCTCGAATCCTATATCTCCTTGCAGGCCAATCCCATTACGGATGCGGTGAATTTGCATGCCATGGAATTAATAGCTCAAAACGTCAGATCCTTTGTGTCCAACAGAAATCATATGCAAGCGGGATTGCGTATGCTCTGTGCGGCTGCGCTCGCCGGCATGGGTTTCAGCAATACCGGCCTTGGAAATATCCATTGTATGGCGAGACTTGTCGGTGCCTTTTTCCATGTACCTCACGGCCTCTCGAACGCCGTCTGCCTTCCCTATGTGGCCGAATTTAATCTGATGGCGAACCCGGAAAAATTTGCCCGGGTAGCCTTGGCGATGGGAGAAAAAATCCAGGGTCTGACAGTTTTGGAAGCAGGAAGAAAGGCCATGGAAGCGATTAAACAATTGAATAAAGATTGGGGGATACCGATGAAGTTGAGAGAAGTTGGTGTTACGGAAGATCGGCTGCCAGAGATGGCCCGCCTGGCATTTGAATCCAATTATAATCGTTGGAATCCTCGGTATACAACCATTGAAGATTTCCGTTCCCTCTTTGAGAAGGCTTTTTAAAAATGGGAGGATTATTTATGGACCAAAGCAGCAAGACTCACAAACTGATGGCATCCCCACAAACGGTGCACACAGGCTTTTTTGACGCGAGCCTCCGCCCAGTTCTCACCATCGAATCCGGAGACACGGTGGTCATGAGCTCGATGATGTTGATGGATGGCCAACTTCGTGGCGGGATGACCCTGGAAGAATTGATGGCCACCCGACAGGCCTATACGGACCGCCAGGTTGGGGCTCATACCCTAACCGGCCCGATTTTCGTTAAAGGGGCCGAGCCGGGGGATGCGCTGGAAGTACGTATCCAAAAATTGGTGCCTGCCGACTGCGGGGTGAATTATCACTGGCCGGGAAGGTTTGATCGGGGCGGGCTCCCGGAAGATTTTGCCGAGGGGCAAATCAAGACGCTGCCTTTGGACTTGGACAGAATGGAAACGACATTCGCTCCCGGAGTTATCATCCCCCTGAAACCTTTCTTCGGGGTGATGGGGGTCGCGCCCCGAGCGGGAGAAAAAAGGCCCGCCGCCATTCCGGATTATTTCGGCGGGAACATGGACAATAAAGAACTCGTCCCGGGAACGACTCTTTTTCTGCCGGTCATTGTGCCCGGCGCTCTTTTTTCCGCCGGAGACGCTCATGCCGTTCAAGGAGATGGGGAGGTAAATGTTACCGCCATTGAGACCGCCATGATGGAAGCCGTCCTGCAGTTTTACGTCCGCAAAGATATGAAAATTGAGAGACCCATGGCGGAGACGCCCCACCACTGGATCACCATGGGGTTCCACGAGGACCTGGATGAGGCCGTTAAGATTGCGCTGCGGGATGCAATTCAATTCCTATCCCAAACAAAAGGACTAACCTTGGATGACTCCTATGCCCTATGCAGTCTGGCGGTTGATTTGCGGGTCACCCAAATCGTCGACGGCAATAAAGGAATTCACGCTATGATCCCGAAGGCGATTTTTAAAAATTAAGGTTCATCTCCAAATTAATACGAACGCATTAAATTTCTTTACCACCATTCGACTCCCCCTCACCCCATCCCTCTCCCCCCGCGGGGGAGAGGGGAAGGGTGAGGGGGCCAATGTCAAAGAATTTATTGAGTAACGAGTACTATTACAAGGAGGAGAGTAAAATGAAGAAAATGAAAGTTGTTGCGTTTAACGGCAGCCCTCGCAAGGACGGCAACACATCTATCCTCATCAAACATGTTTTCAACGAACTCGAAAAACAAGGGATAAACACCGAATTGGTGCAACTGTCGGAAAAGGAACTCCGGGGCTGCATCGCCTGTTACAAATGTGATGAAAATAAGGACCGGCATTGTGCGGTAAAAAGTGACGCAGCCAACGAATATATCGAGAAAATGCTCGGGGCAGATGGGATTATCCTGGGTTCGCCCGTCTATTTTAATGATGTTACGCCTGAAATGAAGGCTCTTATTGATCGTACTGGTTATGTGTCCAGATCCAACGGGAGAATGTTTAGGAACAAGGTCGGTGCTGCAATAGCTGCAGTACGCCGGGCAGGCGCCGTTCACACTCTTGACACTATGAATCATTTTTTCCTTAGTGGAGAGATGATCATTGTCGGTCGCAGTATCGGTGTCGGCAGGGAGAAGGGAGAAGTGGAAAAGGATGAAGAAGGGATGCAGCTGGTGAAATCACTCGGGCAAAGGATGGGCTGGTTACTAAAAAAAATCCATGGGTAATTTTTCTTACCCCTTGATAGTTGACTCACAAAAATTAGCTAAGAAAACAATAAAAAATTAACCTCATCAATTTAAATATTATTGTCGTTTGAGACTCTGAATTCGAGGGGAATCAAGGAATATCAAGATTAAAGGCCCCGCAATTCCACTTGACCCCTCCAATAACATTCCACTTTGTCCTGATCTGACAATTTTACCGGTTATCATTTTTGAGCGGCTCTACGACCTGTTCGTATCGACCCAGGAAGGAAGGGTTTAGCACCGAATTTAAAGCTTTGACCTGATCAAGGGTTTTTGGTATTATACGCTAAATTCTGGATTTCCCCTACAACCTTTTCCCTGGGTCTTAAACCCAGGCCTTCCAAAAAGTGGGGAATAAGAATGCGCGGTGATCCGTTAACCCTCCAGATCCAATGTCACACCAAAACGCCTGATTTCCGGATTCCCAACTTATGGAAGCACAGAAAAAATTAAATGATCGCTGTGTCGGCTGCCTTTTGGGACTTGCCGTAAGGGATGCTCTTAGGACTACTCTGGAATTCAGGGGGCCGGGTAGATTTCGACCGATCCGGAAAAAAATTTAAAGGCGGTCTCAAACTCTAACTCAGCTTGGCTTTTTTTGTGTAAAAGCAAGGATTCGATCCGCCAGTTACTTTTAATCTGGTCTTAACTTCTTCCTGAAATTTGCGGTTGAAAGGTTTCATAAATTGTTGTAGATTTCTTCCAGAAATCAACATGGACGGCGAGGAGGTGATGTCTAGAGAACGCACATCGGAGACACTATAGTTATTCCACAAATTGAGTGAGAATGGGGGGGTTTTATTTCGTGAAATTTTAGGACGATACCATCGGACGAGGCCAGTCGCGATATTGACCTGCATGATTAATTAAGACACGCTACAATTTATTTAACAAAATATAGGAGGTTTAAACCTATGCAATATGGACCCTATGCAGTTGATTACGAGCACCGCCCCTACAATCCGGAGCGCATGCGCAACGAGAGGGTGGCAAGAGCTCAGGCCGCACTTAAAAAGCACGGCCTAGGCGCAATGATTTTATACGACTACGACTATCACCGCTACCTCGGGTACTACTCCTTCCACCAGTACGCCAGACGCAGGCTGGGTACGTTTGTTCTCCTGATTCAAGGCCAAGACTTGCCCTACGTTCCTATCGATCATTTGAATGGCCAATGGGAGCAGCCCCGAATGCCATGGTTTGAAGGCAAAATGGTGCTGGAGACATCCAAAGCTTACCAACTCATCCAGGGTCTACCCGATAACCCTGAATTTATGCCTGGCTATTTCGACAAGACCTGCCAAGAGATCAAAGCCCTACTAAAGAAGCATGATGTCCTCGATATGCCCTGCGGTATCGACATCGCCAGCCACAACATGCTCGAGGCCTGCAAGCGGGCAGGGATTAACATCGTCGATGGCAACAATTGCATGTCCGATGCGATTAAGATCAAGACCCGGGATGAGATCCATTGCCTGCGGATGGCCGGAGTGATCGCCGAGAGTGCCCATTGGGAGGTATGTCAGGCTTTGCGGCCGGGCATAACCGAGTTTCAGATTGCAGGAATTGCGGCCAACGCTCTCTACAAGCTTGGAGCCGAGGAGTTGGAAGGCCCCAGCTTCGTGGTTTGCACCGGGGAAAGATCTGGCTATGGCGTACCGAATATGCCCACAGATAGAATCGTGAGACCTGGAGACCTGTGCATCTTAGATATCAACGGCGTCAGCTTCCAGGGCTATCGCACTTGTTTCTACCGCACCTACTGCGTAGGAGACAAGCCAACCGAATTCCAGAAGGAAGTGTACCACATTGCCTACGAGGCGTTGATGGCCCTAACGGACTCGATAAAGCCGGGTATCACCACCCTGGACGCGCAGCAGAACTGGCTGAAAAAAGGAGATGCATCCGGCCTCTGGGGGCGCATACCAAAATGGCCTGAGCCGGGCCGGTATTTCTACGGGACGGTGGCCCACGTGATCGGCCTCCGCTCGGGCGATCCGGGGCCAACCATTCCCGGGGCCAGCGGTATTTTTATGGGTGATTTCCCCGCTGAAAGACTCGAGCAGAATATGACCTTTGCTGTCGAAGCTGCCTGCTTTACATGGCTTGGAGACAGGTGGGCCAAGGATGGCGTGAAGATTGAGCACTGTGGTGTGATCACCGACAAGGGGTTCGAAGTCTTCTACCGGTTCCCAACAAAAGATCTGATCGCCTGCGGACTGCCCGGTGTCTACTAAGAAGATAGCCGGAATTATCATTGGCAGATTAGATGATTCGTTAAGTCATGGGAGTGACTCATCAGCAAACTTATGGAGTCACTCCCTGTTTTCTTTTTTTGTACAAATAGTTTCATTACCTAAACATTAAAATGCCAAAGTAGTTTAAACAAAAAGAAACAGTCTGCCTTTGCTGATTTTTGCGCACTGTATAATCTTTGTGAAATGAGGAGAAGTTTCGGTTAGCAAGCAGGGAAATATAGCAAAGATTATTCTGAACTCTCATTTGCTTCTGCCTCCCTTTCCTTGAGCTTATTCAGGATATCGCCGAGCATTTTTTCGTGTTCCCGGGAGATGGATTTAAGGCCTTGAAGGAAGGTCAGAAGCTAGGTTTCGAAAGCGAAGCTGCGCCGAAGGGCCCGAAGGCTAAGGGCGTCCAGGTTATTTAATATTTTTTCAAATTCTGAATTTTACTACTTATCTTTGCTTCATTTTTGGGATAGCCGTGCAGGAACAGCTCCAT
>JAOUFX010000162.1 GCA_029857975.1 Deltaproteobacteria bacterium
AAACAAGAAAACTGCAATACCAACAATCGCAAGGCCAAGGATAAATGAAATGAGCACTCCGATTATCACTTGGGTTCTATTAGGATACACATTCATAAGATAATCCGGAGCATTTAGAATAGATCCTACAAGTGAATCACCTAGCATACCCGTAACCGTCGCGGTTAGAAATAATACTCCCACAATTATTGCGGTCTTTCTGTATGTATTCATTTTGTTCCTCCTTTTCTTTGTTCTCATGTATGATGCGTTAATTTCTGGATTGGTTGCATCCAGGTATTGGATTTTCTCATTTTTCAATTGCAGATAACGTTTCGGCTAAAAAGCGTTGCCATCCCTTAGGGTCGGGGATTTTCAGTATAGTTCACTAAAATAAAGTTTGCAAAACCTAACGTTTTATTCACTTGCCGGGCGGATTTGCCCCTGGCGCGACTTTCACCCGAATCGAATTTGGCAAATCGCGCCGCTTATCCCCCGGTTCCTGTTCCAACAGCAGCCGCGACGCTGAGCGCACCTTCGATTGGTCATCAGCTAGCAAAACTCGCATGCGCTTTACCTCGTATGTTATCGTCGCCCTCAGTATACAACGAAAACCACCCCGATGCATCAGCCATCTGGGTAGTTTTTGACCTGGTCAGGTAGGTAGTCTTTTCCCTGGTCAGGTGACCAGGTAGACCCTGAGCCTGCGCTTAGTCGGGTTTTCTTCAGCCACCTATCACTGTTGCGATCCAGGCGATGATCGCGTTCAAAAAGTCGACTTGCGAGAGAGGCATGCCGCCCCATACACGACAAGCAGATGTAACGCTTTGTCAGGTTTTGTTATTATGGACCACAGTTATGACTACATTTCCCTTTTTGTGCCCTTTATCGACGTACCGGTGAGCCTCGACAATTTGTTCCAACGGATAGCGTCTATCTATGACCGACTTTATCTTTCCCGCCTCAATAACCTCTTTAACGAGCTCCTTCAGAACAACCAGGTCCTCATTCCTCCCCATCGAAATGAACGGGCGCAACTTCTGGCGCCCGACAGTGACAACACGAGCGCCTCGACAATGCGACCCAGGGGTCTGATCCAACGACCGCCCTCACCGCTGTTAGGTATGAGAGTCCCCTTGGGGGTGAGCGCGTGTCCAGGCGCGATCACTTGCGGCCGCCGCCCTACCGACCCGTATTCGGAGACCCTGACTACGCGCTGGTGACGAGAACCACCTTGCCAGCGTATCCGCCGCGCTCGAGCAGCTCGTGAGCACGAGCGGCCTCAGCCAACGGGATGCGCTCCGCCACCACCGGCTTGATCTTGTCCGCTGCCAGCGAATCGAGGAGTTCCGTCAGCGTTTCGCGGTACCAGGCGTTGTCCTTCCCGAGATCCGGGGCCAAAGGCGCCTGCTTGCCGTCCGGAATGAGCGCCAGCAGAGTCCGCATCAGCAGGGTGAGGGGAATGACCCGCAGCCCCTCCTTCTTCGTCGCAGCCACACCGAACCACACCAACCGCCCGCCTTTGCGCAGGACTCGGTACGAACGCCAGAGTTGCCTTGCGCCGCCGATGGGGTCGAACACGGCATCCACCCCATCGCCGGTAAGACCACGGATACGCTCGACAAAGTCCTCGGTGCGGTAGTCGATCGGCGTGGCTCCAAGTGCAGACACGAGTTCGTGATTGTACTTGGACGCCGTGCCGTACATCTCCAGCCCGGCCAGCTTGCCAAGCTCGAGCAGAGCGGTCCCTACGCCTCCCGCCGCACCGTGGACGAGGATGCGCTCACCGCTCCGGATGTTGGCGGTTCGGTGCATGGCCATGTGGGCGGTGAGGTAGTTCACCACCACGCAGACGGCTTCGGCAGGATCCACACCCGAGGGGACGGGCACCAACTCGCTGGCGGGCAGGCAGATGAACTCCGCGTAGCCGCCACCGACGCCAAGACAGAAGGTCGCGCCGGCAACCGTCTGCCCCGGCTCGACGGTCGACACCTCCTCGCCCAGCTTGTCCACCACGCCAACGATGTCCACGCCCAGGGTGAACGGCACGCGCGGAGTCCCGGGGAGCAAACCGGAGCGTCGGAACATGAGATCGTAGGCGGAGACTCCGGCGGTCAGGACCTTCACCCGAACCTCGCCGGCCCGGGGCTCAGGACGATCCTCTTCCACCACCTGGAGAACGTCCGGCCCGCCATGCCGCGTCACGACGACGCGATGATGTTTCATACCAGCACCTCTTTCTGATCCTTAACACCCTTAATTACAAGCCACAAACAAAGTGAAGCTTCCGCAATGAAACTTTCCGCGAGACATAGGTAACTTATTACTTCGTAGCCCGGGAAAAGGAAGAACTGAAAAAACCATATCAGAATGGCAAAAAAATCAATGATCAACAATATGCCCAAAATTCTGGGAAGAAAGCCCGATTTGTAAACTAGATAACCAAGAGGAAGGAGCCAGGCGCCAAAAAATATCTGGGCGATCATAAACCCATTTTTGTATAAATTGAGAAATAGTATTGCCAGAGCTTGCAGTTGATCTGCTTGGAATACTTTCAAGTAATCAGCACCGCTCAAAAGCAGCATGGCAGCAAATTCACTAAGCAGACTAATACATTTTATAGCGACACCGCCCAGGTTTAATAACACGAACAGTAAAGCGAGGTCTTTATTAACCGGTTTCAATAACACGTATAAAGCCCAGGCCGACAAGAGAAAAAACACAGCAGCGAGTAGAAAGCTCGTAAAACCGATACGGAATAGCCACTCAGAAGCCATAATATTATGGGCTATTGCTGCGGTGTCTTCGAATCCAACAGCTGTAGAGTGAACACCATTGTCAGCAAAGAAAAAAGTTGCGAAGTATGCAAGATATAGAAACCCTGCTATTCTTGCGGTCTTTTTGAGTGAATTCATTTCTTCTTTGGTGGGCATCGTTTTTTCTCCTTTTTGCTTTTTGTCTATTACTTACTCTTTTGTTGAATCACAAGTTATCTGTTACTTCAGATGTGCCATTTAACCTTCGTTACTGCCTGTTTTGGCAGGCTCGGAAGCGATTGCAGATGAATTGAATCCTTTAGCGATCAGCCATACCGCAAAAACCATTTCTTGCACGGCTATTGGAAGAAATAAAATCTCTATTGAATCAATGCCGAAAAACTGGGGCAAATAATTACCGAAAGACAATGCGGCTCCAACAAAACCCCAGACTGATAACCATCGAGGAATGAGCTTTCTTTGATACAGCAAATAGTTCAAAATCAGAGCAGATAGAGACCAAACGAGTCCAGACCCAATCAGAAAGGTCCACTCACGTGCTGCTAGAAATAATGTGCCTGCGGTTTGAAAATAGGGAGCATCTGGAATTCCTGCTGCTGCATATTCCTGACTTAATGTCAATAGGGATAGCAGGATGATGCTGTGAATAATAGTGCTAATGGCCTCCATAAGCCTGAGACCAAAGAACCCAAGAGCTAAGGCTTCATTATGCTTTTTCAAGATTGGGAACAGCATAACTGGAATGCCAACAACTGCAAGGGCCCAAATCAATTCAATAAACATTCCTATGATTACTTGTCTTTCATTCGCAGAAACATTAACTAGATAATCCGGGATAGGTTCCCCTGCAACTCCTCCTCCTAAAAATCCTATAAAGGAAATAGTTAAAATTGGCGCTACCGTCGCAATTATGTAGAATACTCCCGCCCATCTTGCGTTCTTTCTGTTTGTATTCATTTTAGATTCTCCTTTATGAATGGAAATGAACAGTGCTACTTGCTTTATCACTTTTGGCGCGCACATAACTCTGCGGCCCTTACTTAAATCAGTGGCGATGTTTCTACGCTACGGGGTGTCATTTGCTATTATGTTCCACAGTTATGACTACATTTCCCTTTTTATGCCCTTTTTCAACATACCTGAAAGCCTCGGCAGTCTGTTCCAACGGATAGCGTCTATCAATGACCGCTTTTATTTTTCCCACCTCAGTAAGCTCTTTTAAGAAAATTAGATTCTCAACTTTACCAAGCGCATCCCCGAATTTGACTTTCTTACCTCCTATCATTGAAGTCCAAACCGTTTGAACAATAATTGCCATCGTAGGAAGAGTTGTAAGATAGATTCCTTTTTTCTTCAGCGAGTTTTTACAGCGTGAAAAGGATATCTTGCCTACCACATCAAAAATAACATCATATGTCTCTCCGCTTTTGGCAAAATCCTCTTTAGTGTAATCAATGACTTTATCAGCTCCCAGGGATTTCACCATTTCTACATTCGTGGCACTGCATACCCCGGTAACTTCCGCGCCATAGTATTTGGCAAGCTGTACAGCAAAAGTACCTATGCCCCCAGAAGCGCCATTGATAAGAACTTTTTGTCCGGCCTGGATATTCCCCAGATCCCGAATGAAATACAACGCGGTATTCCCCGCCAAGGGGATGGAGGCAGCTTCCTCCCAGGTCGTGTTGGCCGGTTTTTTCGTCAGCACACCGTTTTCGGGTATGCAGATGTACTCGGCATGAGCGCCAAAAGCGGGATCGGGTCTTCCAAAGACCTGGTCACCCATTTTAAATCGTTTTACATCTTTGCCTACAGCTTCAATTTCGCCGGCTAGATCAATCCCCAATCTATTTATTCTTGGTTTGAAGACACCAAATACGAACAGTCGCATGGGGAGCCGGGACCATTTAGGCGCAAATGTTAAATTGCGAATGTTACAGTCTGAGGATGTTACTGTTGTCGCATGTATCTTTATCAGTACTTCATTGTCCTTGGGAGAAGGTTTTTCTACCTCTTTAAGCTGAAGTTCATCCGGTGGTCCGTATTTTGTGTGTAAAATCGCTTTCACGAGTTTCCTCCAAATTTACTTTGATTCGGCCATATTCAGAATAGTATCCCGCAATACATAACTCCCTCCTTGTTCGTCCTGATTACGCTCACTCGCGCCATTCGTCGGGTGCGAGCGGCGCGAGCGCAGCGAAACGTCCAACAGGAGGACGGCGCGTAACCCGGCGGGGGGCAGCGCGCTCCTAAGTTAAGCGCCCTGCCCCCCACCTCCGCGACGACGAGGCGGGGTGGCCTTGTTTCCGGCCAACAAATGGCCTTGTTTTCGACTGACAAAAACAGTTAGTCTTGCGATCCGCCTAAAGCCTTGAGGAACACGTCAACGAGTTCCTTTCCACCCATCATGGTAGGGACTTCAAGAGGGTAACTCTCGCCCGAACCCGTAGTCAGGACGAAGGTTGTCATCGTGCTAGTCTTCTCGGCTACCACGCTAACCTCATCCTTGGGCCAACGCGCAACCTCCTTCTTGATCTTGAACTTGAATCCCCTGGGCGCATAATCGAAAGCGTAAATCGATTTAGACCCCACAGCGATAAAGACCGGGTTGGGAAGATTGCTGGATTTCGTGCCCGCTCCGATGCCACCCATCAACTTGGAAACCAGCACCGAACTCATCGAACCGGCGTGGCTACAGGTCATGGCCGCAACAATTTCTTCATCGCAGTGAGGCTGAAGAGCATCTACCATCTTTGCCATTTGCTTCATCGTTTTTTTATCCATTTTTTCACCTCCTGAAAAAGGATTAAGAGACCAGGTTAAATTACTAAACGACTACCGGCTAAAGCCGCTCCGTTAGCGCAGGCGCGGAGCGCAGCGGAGCGTCTCCATTGAGTAGTTCGGCGGCGCGAGCATCGCAAGCGCCCGCCACCAGAACTGCTCAATGGAGTCTCGCGCCCATTCGGCGGGTGCGAGCGGCGCGAGCGCCCGCCGAACGTCGCTATTCACGCGATTGCGGGTCGGCAAAAATACTTTCAAAGCCAAAGTGACTCCACAGGTGCAACCAGTGTCTAAAAACGGAAGGGTAGCAATTCGCGTGCAATAGCATTGTTAGGGCTTTATATCAGTAAGGTTAAATAGCTTAAGAAGCCTTGTGATTTCTTCTTCATCATCAAGTTCCCTCATTTGCCCCAGTCGATGTTTTACAGTCTTGTGCAGTTCGGCTCGGTCAATTTCATGCAAGAAATGTAGGACGAGACTATATGATTCAAGAATGCTTTGCCCGATAGTAAGTTCGTCGACAATTTCACCATTCCTGGAATGTAACGGGTGATCTGAATTCGCATCTACCTCTAACCAAGCACGCAAACCCAAAATACGTACCCATAACTCATCTTGAGGGCTGAATAAAAATAGTAGATTTCGATTAGATTCCATACCAGTTATGAAATCTGCAATTCTTCTCGCTTGATGTTTGTAGACTAGCTCTAGCGATTCGAATCCATTATCTATATCTGGATTTTGTTTTTCGATTTGCCATCTTTGTATCAGTAGTTTTATAGTCTCGTTGAAGCCCTCTAGCCAGTTATTGCTGCTCGATCTCTCTAATCACCCTGGCCGGATTCCCCGCCACGACCGTATTCGCTGGAACACTCCGGGAGACGACTGCCCCTGCGCCCACCACGGCATTCCGGCCTATCCTCACCCCTGGCAGGAGGATGGCACCGCCCCCTAACCACACATTGTCCTCGATCACTATCGGTTTGGCTACTTCCCAGCCCTGGATCCGGGCTTCCGCCTGAAGGAGATGGGCGGCGGTATAGATCTGGACGACAGGCCCGATCATGACATGGTGGCCAATATGCACCTCATTATTATCCAGAATGGTACACAAGAAATTCAGATAGACATGATCGCCGATATGAATGTTCTGACCGTAGC
>JAOUFX010000163.1 GCA_029857975.1 Deltaproteobacteria bacterium
GATGACCAGGACAGGGGTGACCAGGTGGAAGCCCCAGCGAACAGTCTTGCGGAAGGAGGGAATCGCCTCGGCGGTAAGGCCGGTGAGCCCCCGATTGATGGCCCGAAAATCGAGCATGAAATACAGGCAGAGGTAGAAGAGCAGGGCGGGAACCAGCGCCGCCACGCAGATGTCCAGATAGGGGATCCCCGTGAAATCCGACATGATGAAGGCCGCGGACCCCATGATGGGTGGCATGATCTGGCCCCCCGTCGAGGCCGCCGCCTCCACGGCAGCGGCAAAGTAGGGCCGGTAGCCGATGTTGACCATGAGCGGAATGGTGAAGGTCCCGGTGGCGAAGACGTTGGCGACCGCGCTGCCGCTCATCGTGCCGAACAAGCAGCTTGAAAAGATCGCCACCTTCGCCGGTCCCCCCCGCGCCTTGCCGAACAGGGAAAGGGCGGCATCCACGAAAAAGTCGCCCACCCGGCTGAACTTCAAAAAGGCGCCGAAAAGGATGAAGAGAAAGACAAAGGTGGATGACACCCCGGTGGTGGTCCCGAAGATCCCCTCGGGGAGTAGATACAGCTGCTCCAGCAGCAGGTTCAAGGAAACCCCTCGGATGGCCAGCACGCCGGGCAGGTAGGCCCCAAAAAGGCCATACCCGATGAAGACGAGGGCCACGACAACCAGGGACCAGCCCACCGTCCTGCGGGTCACTTCGAGCGTCACGAGGATGGCCATCGCCGCCATGACGTCGTCCCAGAAGGTTACGGGATCGACGTAAGGAAAGCGCCAGGCGAGCCGCTCGTAGTGCCAGATGACGTAGACGGTCACCATGACCGCAATGCCCGCGCCGAGCAGATCGATCACTTGCAGCCGATCCCTCGGGGCCCCTTTATAGGCGGGATATAAAAGGAAGATCAGGGGGAAAAGAAAAAGCAGGTGCAGGGAGCGGTGGACCATGGCTTCCGGGGTGCCGAATCCTGCGGTGAACAAATGGTAAAGAGAAGCAACCACGGCCACCCAGGTGATGACTTGAGCGACTCGGCCGGTCAGGTTTCTTGGGCCGCGGGTAGAATCGCTCTGCGTTTTTTCACTCATGGCAATAATCCTCTGGTAGTCTCCGGATCGAATCCGAATGTCCAAGCGCTAAACGGGTATGCCCATCGGGGGGGAGGAAAATCTTTCGGGCCCGCCGGGTGAGACATTTCAATGGAATTGAAAATGGGTCCAGGAATCCGGGCCGGTACCGATCCGCTTCCGCGGATTCCTTCCTGCGAGCAAAAATTCGGAGGCCAGGGGGCAAAAGCGAAAGATCAGTCCCCGGGCGAAGAAAATCGCCGCCCCGCATGCGCTTTGCCGGGGCAGCGATCGTTTGCCCATGGGGATTCATCTCCAAGCGGTTTTAGGCTTACAAACCTATTTTAAATAACCTTTCTCTTTGTAATACTTGGCCGCTCCGGGGTGCAGGGCGAGACTCTCGGGCAGGCTGCTGGTTTCCGCCGGTTTGAACTCCTTGAACATGACGTGGGTGTCTTTCCACCGTTTTTCGTTTTCGCACAGCAATTTCACCAGCTGGTACACCAGTTCCTCGGAGAGGTTCTTTTTGCAGACGAGAATCACGGAGTCGGCAACCGTAAGATAGGCCTCGTCCATGCCTTTATACGAATCTTTGGGGATGACGGTTTTCGCGTAACCGTACTTGGTCACGAACTGTTTGGTCACGGCCTCGCTCAGGGGAATGTATTTCATGTCCCGGGAAGTGCTCAGCTCGACCATAAAAGGGTTCTGCAGCGGGGTTTGCGAGGTGAGCGCATTCGCCCGGCCGTCCCGGATCTCGGAAACCGACTCATTCCAGCCGGCGAAATATACTTTCCCCCCCCATTTGATGATGTCCTGGTAGGAGAAACCGTATTCCGCAAGCACCCGGCGAAAAGTCAGCTCGCCGCCCAATCCCCTTGTGCCCGGGCAGACTTTCAGGGGGAATTTCTTATCGCGGATCTGTTCGTAGGAGGTGATCCCGGCGTCTCGGAGAACCGCCAGGACTAAGTACTGCATGATCTGCAAGTTGGCCACGCCCATGAGGTTGCCCATCTTTTCCTTGTAGGGCTCCTCCCCTTTCATCGCGGAGATCGCATTGGTGGAATACGTAAAACCAATATCCGCCTCCCCTTTGTTCACCCGGATGGGGTTCGAGCTCCCTCCGCCCGGGATCAGCTGGGTCTTCAGGTCGGGAATGGATTTTCCCCAGACATCCGTGAAGGCGGCCCCGGCGATAAACCAGCTTCCTCCCACGCCGCCGGCAGTGACCAGAATGGACTTCTCCCTCGCCTGTGCCGCATCCTGGCCGATGGGAAACGACAAAGCAAGGATCAACCCAACCAAACCCAAGAAAAAAGCTTTTTTCATTTTGGCCCTCCTAAATTGGGAATTTTCTGAAATTGAGAAAAACGAGAATCAGGGTGCGGCTTTGGATACCCACCATTAGATTAAATCTGCTCCCAAAAGTCAAGGAGAAATGGAACTTTGCCCGCCCTGGCGGGGCGGGCGGAAGGGCGATGGAGGCCCTTCAGCCCGCCATGGGAAACGGATGCAGAATCCGGCCGGGCCAAGAACAGCGGTCACGAATCCTTCAGGGCCCTCAGCTTATAGAGAAAAGATTCGGTATCCATCCGGACATCCTCTTGGGTAATCGGCGCATCGCGGGGAATGTCCCGCAGGACCGGGATCTTATAGGCGAACCCCAGGGGAAGCAGGCGTTCTTTCTTCGCTACCTCCGCGCGTTCCACCAGGCCGTAAACCGTGTAGCCTCCCCCGCCGTCCAGGAGTTCCCCCTGTTTCAGGTCCTTCTTGGCAACGGCGACGACCTCGGTCAGCAGACGGTCCCCCGCAGCCCCCGTCGCCTCTCCGTAAAGACAGGCTCTGACCACGGAGTAGGGGGTTTCCACGGCGGTAAGATGGTAGGGGCGGAACAGTCCGTAGTTGGGCCCGGCTTTTTCGATCCGGCGGAATAAGTGTTTGAGCAAGCCCTGAATGCCCGGATGGTCTGAGGTCACGACGAGAAACACCCCGGGGTTGACCATTCCCTCCTTGACTTCAAAGCCATCGGGCCGAAAACTGTTGGCCAGTTCGACGACCCCGTTTCGGGAAAGGACCCCGCCCAACTCTTTGCGGCGAAAAACACCGGGGAGATCCTCCACACAGGCGAAGGGTTCGTGCATGCCCCGCTTGTCCGGAACCAAGCCCAGGGCGTTGGAGACCGCCGCCATTTCCACCTGCGATTTCGTACCGTCGTGGAAGGAGCACAGCATCTGGGCGTTCCCGCCCAGGCGTTTCGCCGCATCGACGAAAGCATCGGGGGTTACATGGCGCGCCGACGGGCCGAGCTGCGTTCCCCGGCCCGCCGCGACCACTTCCAGCCCCAGGGTCTTTGCCCAATCGTACATTTCACAGATCGCCCCCGGCTGATCGCCGGAGGCCAGGGTGTAAACCACGCCCGCGCTGCGGGCCATGGAGGCGAGAACGGGGCCGACCATGACGTCCGCTTCCACGTTGAGCATGATCGTGTGCTTTCTTCCCAGGATGGCGCAATAGGCGACCCGCGCCCCCGCATCGGGGGAACCCGTGGCCTCCACCACGGCGTCCACATCCACCTGGGCCGGAAGCTCGGCATCTTCCGTGACCACGCTTTGGCCCTGGCGGATGGCATCCTGGATGGCGTCCGGATGGTTCAGCGCCTGGATGGATTGGCGGGGAACCCGGTTGTCCTCGAAGACTTTCCGGGCTTTATCAATCACCAGGTCGGCGATCAGGCAAACCCGGATACCCGGCATGCGGGAAATCTGGTTGATCACGCCAGCTCCCATCATGCCGGCGCCCACAACGGCCACCTTGATCGGACGGCCCTCTTTTTCTCTCTGAAGGAGTTTTGGAAAGGTCATACATCTTATCCCGTTTTAATGTTACCGGGGCGGAAGCGCTCTTCCGCCCCGACCGAACGTTTTTGGCAAGGGGACCCGCGCAACGGATCGGGGCCGGCATGGGTCAGACAGGGCGATCTCCCGGTTTGACCTTCAGCCCGGCCCGGGCGTCCACTCCGGGAAGCATCTGGCTGGGGTCACGGGTGACCATCACGTCGATCACCGTGGGGCGATCCCCTTCAGCGATTCCCCGCTTCAGGGCTGCGGCGAGGTCTCTGGGGTGTTCCACCCGGATCCCCTGGGCGCCCATGACGCGGGCGATTTCCGCATAGTTCATCTCCTTGAGGTCCGACGACTGGTAACGGCCCTCGAAGAGGACGTGCTGCAAGCCCTTCACGTAGCCCTGGGCGGCATTGTTGACCACGACGTAGGTCACCGGGATCCGCTGCCGGACGGCCGTTTCCAGGTCGCCCATGGACATGTTGAAGCCTCCGTCTCCAGTGACGGCCACTACCGGAGCATCCTTGGCTGCGAGCTGGGCGCCGATTCCTCCGGGGATTCCGTAGCCGATGGAAGCGTTTCCCCGGTTGGCGATGAAAGAGCGCCCGGCCGCCGGGGCGTCGTAAAGAAGGCCGGTCCAGTGCGCGGCAAATCCTCCATCGGCGAGAAGAATCCCGTTTTGCGGCATGGCCAGGGTCAGCTCGTGGCACAGGCGGGCCATGTGAACGGGTGTTTCGTTGCTGGTTAAATTTTCCAGGTTTTTCTCGCGCCATGCTTTTTTCCTGGCCTGAATTTCCAGGATGTAGCCCTCCCGCATCTTGGCCTGGGCCGGGGCATCCCGGCCGATTTCTTCCAGGAGATCGGCCAGAGCCAGACGGGCATCCGCCCACATCCCGACGGCCACCCTCTGGTGGCGGCCGATCTCTTCCGGGGCGATGTCGATGTGAATGAGCTTTGTCTCTCTGGGAATAAGGGTATAGCGGACGGTCGCGATCTCCCCGAATTTGCAGCCCAAGCCGATGATGAGGTCGGCCGAGCGGATGAAGTCGTTCGCGATCCGGTTATACCGTCCGAAAAGATTGAGACAGAGCGGGTGATTGCAGGGGAGGGCTCCTTTCCCGCTCAGGGTGTGGGCCGCGGGAACCTTCAGGGTTTCACAAAAGGAGAGGAGTCCTTTGTAGGCGCCCGAAAGATGCACGCCTCCCCCAATGAGCAAGACTGGCCGCGCCGCCTTGCGGAGGAGCTCGACGGCTTTCTTCACCTCCTGGCCGTCGGGCCGGGTCCGGCGGGAGGGGACGGAGAAAGAGTTTTCATCCACGAAAAAATCATCCGCCGGGTACTCCCATTTGTTATGGGCGATGTCCTCCGGGACGTTGAGCACCACGACCCCGGGCCGGCCGGAGGTGGCCGTGCCGAAGGCCCGGCGCATGAATTCCGGGATGCGCGGACCCCGCTCGACGCGGATGAGCTCCTTGGCAATGGGCGATAGAATCTCGGCCTGCCGTGTCTCCTGGGTCATGTTCTTCCCGGAGTGATTCCGGTTGGAA
Source organism: Deltaproteobacteria bacterium (assembly GCA_029857975.1). The sequence continues at coordinate 5,450 of JAOUFX010000163.1, forward strand.
TCGCCGATCAGCGCCACGACGGGAATACCTGCCGTGGCTGCTTCGACCAGGCCCGTGGTGAGGTTGGTCGCCCCGGGGCCCAGTGTTCCGTCGCAGAACCCAACCTTGTTTGCGACCCGGGCGTAGGCGTCGGCGGCAAAGGCCCCGGTTCTTTCGTCGTTCACCAGGATGTGCTTGGGCTGGCGGTTGCCGGCGCGGCAGATAGCATCGTAAAAAGGCATCAGTTGAAATCCGGCGATTCCGAAGATATATTCGACTCCGTGTAAATGGATCATTTCGGCAAGCGCTTCTCCTCCGGTCATGCGAAAAACATTTTCCTCGTTCATGCTGTCCTTTCTGCTGAAATGTTAAACGTTGAGATGGAAAACAGGGTCCGCCTCTACTCCTTTGCCCTGCCGGCCGGGCAAGACAAATGAGCGCCCTCAGGAAGGACCCCTCGGGAATCTGTGAGTATAGGCTATCACCTGACTTTCGCCACTTTGACGTTTTTATATCACAACTTTATAAATCGTCAAGCTTTTTTATCCACTCCTGAAATTCTGCCATAAGGATGGCGAGGATGTGCCCGGGGGGGAGAGGGGCGGTTTAAAAAAGGCGGCGGGCGTGGTTCTTAAGGAAAAAGGAGCGGTCGGTCGTTTTTTTTAGGGGCTGCGCGGATGAACGGGGAAGGAGTGAGAGTCGCTTGGGGAATTGAGGAAAAAGTTATCCCTGCGGCATTTCGCAAACGAAAGCCACCGATTTATTCGAGCTCTCTCTGGAATCTTTTGATCTTCAATCGATACAACTCCTGGGGAGTCATATCGATTAGGTAGAACAGTTCTTCTACATCGACAATCCCATAGATGCCCTCATAGTAAAAGATCATTTTATGAATGCTCTGACCCATCTGCTTTCCTCTCCAGCGACGAATCCCCAGATGGGTCAGGCGTTGGCGCGCTGACTCTTATAGGCATTAACCAGGCTATAAATGATCAGGGTCAAAATCGCATGAGCCCGGACGGCGGAGCCGGTCTTCTTGGGATACTTCAATAGATGATAGCCCTGCTTGAGCTCCCGGAAATCCTGATTCTCAATCTCTGAACGCAGATCATAGCGCTCCAAAACCCTCAGGGGCCGAGAGAACGGAAGGATCGTCAAAAAGACCTTCTCTTCCCCGGGCTCATACCCCTTGCCCTCCCATCGGACCACCATCACTCCATTGATCGGATTGGCCTTAAAATCTTTCCGACCCCTTCGCT
>JAOUFX010000164.1 GCA_029857975.1 Deltaproteobacteria bacterium
GGGCAGCTACATCTACTACTGTACCGGCAGGAAAACGGGCCAAATCTCGAAGATTAACAATGGCGTATTCTTTGCGGAAGGGATTCTTGAAACCACGCTTGGGAAGGCGCCGCTGCATAGGCATCTGGCCTCCCTCAAAGCCCCGGGATACTTTTCCCCCGGAACGAGCTTTCAGGCCTTTATGGCCGTGGGTGGAAGTTCCTCCATGTCCCGATCCTTCCCCTCGCCCGATTCTCTTCTTCTTTTTTATGGCTCCTTGCGGAGGCTTTAAATTGTTCAGCTTCATCTTTCAATCCTTCAACTTTCGATAACTCGCACTAAATGAGAAACTTTGCGGATCATTCCCCGGATGGCTGGTGTATCTTTAAGCTTTACTGTTCTTTGCAGCTTCGTCAAACCCAAGCCTCTCAAGGTCTTACGCTGGGTTTCTGGTTGGCTGATTCCGCTCCGCACCAATTGCACCTGGATTACTTTTTCTTCCATATTCCATCCTTCCCAGAAGGTTGCGTATCTGTTTCTGGCGTTGCCCATGAATCGCCCGCGGGGCTAAAGGATCTCGGCAACTACTTTCCCTCGTTTGGCTGCGATGACCTCGGGCGTCTTCAGCATGCTCAGGCCTTCAATGGTTGCCTTGATTACATTGTGGGGATTTCGCGAACCCAGGCATTTCGTCAGAATGTTGACGATTCCGGCTGACTCCAGCACCGCTCTTACCGCTCCTCCGGCAATAACCCCTGTTCCTTCGGAGGCGGGTTTTAAAAGTACGCGAGCTGCCCCAAACCGACCAACCACTTCGTAGAAAATTGAACCCCGGACAAGGGGAACTTCAATTAAGTTCTTTTTGGCTTGGTCAATTCCTTTGCGAATCGCTTCGGGAACTTCGTTCGCCTTGCCCAACCCGAAACCGACAACTCCCTTGCCATTCCCCACCACGACCAGGGCGCTGAAGCTAAATCGTCTACCACCTTTGACGACTTTGGCAACGCGGTTAATATGGACTACGCGGTCGACAAGCTCAAGTTCTTCTGGGTTAATTTGCGCCAATGAACTTCCTCCCTTAGCTATTTAAAAATCTAACCCTTGCTCACGCGCCGCATCGGCCAAGGCCTTCACCCGACCGTGGTATAAAAACCCATTGCGGTCGAAAACGACTTTCTGCACCTGCTTGGCCAAGGCCTTGGCGGCAATCAAAGTGCCGACTCGCCGAGCTATTTCCACTTTTTTCTTGCCCCGCTCTATTCCCCGCAACTCTGAATCTCGCGAAGAAGCTGCGATCAAGGTTTGCCCCCGTAAATCATCGATGAGCTGCGCGTAAATATGCCGGGAACTTTTAAATACACAGAGCCGGGGGCGCTCCGGGGTGCCCCGTACTTTCGCACTCACTCTTTTCTTTCTTCGCCTGCGCGCTGTCTCTTTCTCTTTTCTTAACACGCCTGTTTTCCTTTTTATTGGACACGGGTTGACGCAGAAAAAACGGATCAAAATCCTTTTCTATATATCCTGAAAATCTGCGTTTATCTGCGTCCTATAAAATAATTTATCCCACGGCGGTCTTGCCAGCTTTGCGCCGGATGACCTCTTCTGCATACTTGATCCCCTTTCCCCCGTATGGCTCCGGAGGACGGAGGCTGCGAATTTTTGCTGCCGTCAATCCCAACAGATGCTTGTCCGACCCCCTCAAGGTGATGCGATTCTGACGTTCCACATCCGCTTTAATCCCTTCGGGGAGGGGAAACCGAATGGGATGGGAATATCCAAGATTGAAATTTAAAGCACTCCCCTGTAACTCCACCCGGTAGCCTACGCCATTAATTTCCAGCACTCGGTCAAACCCCTCACTTACCCCTTTTACCATGTTGGCGATCAAGGTCCGGGTGAGTCCCTGCAGAGCTTTTCCTTTCTTGAGGTCTTCAGGGGGGTGAACCCATATTCTGTCCTGCTCCACCCCTAACTCCACCCCTCCGTCCAATTTTTGACTCAGATTTCCCTTGGGGCCTGATACTTTTATGAAAGGCCTCTCCAACTCGACCTTCACCCCCGCGGGAAGGGGAATAGGCTTTTTTCCGATTCGCGACATGGTCTTCTCCCTCGAAATCTTACCAGACCGAACAGAGCAGTTCCCCGCCCACGTTCATCTTCCTTGCTTCTTTATCCGTGAGAATTCCCTTGGAGGTGGAAAGAATGGAAAGCCCAAGGCCTCGGAGCACAGAGGGAATCTCGTTCTTCGGTACATACCTCCGCAGTCCGGGTCGGCTGATGATTTTTAATCCGTTGATAATCTGCCTTTTCGTCTCTCCCTCATACTTCAAGTAGATCCGCAAGGTTCCCTGCTTTCCATCTTTGATAACTTTATAATTTTTAATATAGCCTTCGTCTTTGAGAATGCGGGCTACATGGGCTTTAAAGTTCGAAGTCGGGACGTCAACTTTCTCGTGCTTCGCCTTATTGGCATTCCGCAGACGCGTCAACATATCTGCTAAGGGGTCGGTCATCCCCATCTCTTTTTTCCTCCCTGAATGAAGTCCTCTACCAGCTTGATTTAATAACGCCGGGAACCTCTCCTCGCGAGGCCAGATTGCGAAAACAGATCCGACACAGATCGAACTTGCGGTAATATCCCCTCTGCCGCCCGCAAACTGGACAGCGATGGTAAGCCCGAACTCTAAATTTTGGTTTCCTTTTAGCTTTTACAATCAAGGCAGTCTTGGCCACAGCCGATCCTTTCTCCTATTCGATGGGGCACAAATTTTTCGCAGAAAAAACGGATAAAAATTATCTCCATCCTGCAAATCTGCGTTTATCCGCGTCCGATAAAATTTCCTTTAATTCCGAAACGGCATCCCCAATAGGCGGAGCAATTCCTTCCCTTCTTCATCCGTTTTGGCGGTGGTAACAATGGCAATGTTCAACCCTTTTACTTTGTCAATTTTGTCAAAAATGATTTCAGGGAAAATAATCTGTTCTCGGATCCCCAAAGCATAGTTCCCCCGTCCATCAAAGGCTTTTCCGGAAACTCCCCGAAAATCTCTTACCCGCGGCAGGGCAACGTTCACAAGTTTATCGAAAAACTCGAGCATACGATTCCGGCGCAGAGTTACCATCGCACCAATGGGCATACCCTCGCGCAGCTTATAGACCGCTATGGAGCGTTTGGCTTTGGTAATGACAGCCTTTTGCCCCGAGATAAGGTTTAACTCTCCTACCGCTGAATCCAGGATTTTGATATTTTGAACCGCTTCCCCCAGTCCCATGTTGAGAATAATCTTTTCCAGCTTCGGGACTTCCATTACGTTCTTGTATCCGAATGTTTTCATTAACTGGGGAACGACGTCCTTCAAATAAATCTCTTGCAATCGGGTCATGATAGATAGCCCCCTAAGTCCTTTCAGTCAGCTCGCCACACTTTTTGCACACCAGAGCCTTTTTCTTGTTTTCCAATAATCGCTTCCCCGTCCGCACACCCTGGTTGCACTTGGGGCATAATAACAAAACATTGGAGATATGAATCGGAGCTTCTTTTTGAATAATTCCTCCCTGACGGGTCTTACCCGAAGGCCGGGAATGGCGCTTGACGAAGTTAACCTTTTCCACTACTACCCGATTCTTCTTGGGAAGAACTCTCAGAATTTTGCCGCTTTTGCCCTTCTCCTTCCCGGCAACGACCAAAACCATGTCATTCTTCCTTACATGAAACTTGATGGGTTCCATCGAAAACCTCTACTGACGATTTCCCTGATTCAAAGTACTTCCGGAGCCAAGGAAATAATTTTCATAAATTTTTTTGCCCGCAATTCTCGAGCCACCGGACCGAAAATTCGGGTCCCTACCGGATCGTTTTGGGGGGTGATCAAAACCGCGGAATTGTCGTCAAATTTAATGTAGCTGCCGTCCAGGCGTCGAACTTCCTTCACGGTGCGGACGATCACCGCCCGCATTACATCCCCTTTTTTGACTTTGGAGTTGGGAATGGCCTCTTTCACGGAAACAATGATCACATCCCCCAAACTGGCGTATCTTCGCCTTGTTCCTCCCAAAACTTTGATACAGGAGAGTTTCTTCGCTCCCGAATTATCAGCCGCTTCTAATAAGGTTTGCATTTGAATCATGACGATATCCTGAACAATTTACTTTTCTTTACGTTGCATCTGCTTTGCCGCCTTTTAACGAACTCCCCACGGATAGCCCAAGGTGGAGGCAAATTGCGGAATAAAATTTCTTGCGCTTCCATCCGCAATTACCTCCTTTATTGCGCTTTTTCTAAAATTTGCTTCACCCGCCAGCGTTTCTCCCTGCTCAGAGGGCGAGTCTCCATCAGCAGGACCCGATCGCCATTCCGACACTCGTTTTTCTCGTCATGGGCTTTATAGTGAGCTCTCTTGCGGGTGTACTTCTGATACAGGGGGTGCTTGACCAATCTCTGAACCTGAACCACGACCGTCTTGTCCATGCGGTCCCCCACCACCGTCCCCACCCTCGTCTTACGAATCCCTCTCTCCTTCATTCTTTCTTCCTCATACGGCCTTGGCTTGGGCCGAGATCTTCTCGCCTAAAATAGTCTTGACTCGGGCTAAGTCTTTACGCACCTGGGGCAGACGTTGGGTATTTTCAAGTTGCCCGGTGGCATGCTGAAATTTCAAATTGAATAATTCGGTAATCAAATCCAGCTCTTTTTGACGGAGCTCCGCTGCACTCAAATCTCTAAGTTCACGCGCTTTCACTGGCTTCCTCCCGGGCGACAAATTTTGTGGCCAGGGACAATTTATGAGCTGCCAGACGAAACGCCTGGAGAGCCGTCTCGCGGGTTACCCCTTCCATTTCATACAAGATCCTCCCTGGCTTGATGACCGCAACCCAATCTTCCGGTGCTCCTTTTCCCTTGCCCATCCGGGTCTCCGCCGGTTTTTTGGTAACCGGTTTATCAGGAAAAATACGAATCCATATTTTGCCGCCTCGTTTGATATGACGAGTCATGGCTACTCGAGCGGCTTCGATCTGCCGGGTGGTCAGCCAACCACATTCGCTGGCCTGCAGGGCATAATCGCCAAAGTTTAATTGATTCCCCCGGGAAGCCATCCCTTTTCTCCGCCCTTTCTGTTGCTTGCGGTATTTCACTTTTTTAGGTGCTAACATATTCTCTCGGCTCCTTACTACATCGACTCTTTCCGTCCACGGGTCACCGGAAGCACTTCTCCCTTATAAATCCAAACCTTAATCCCGATCGCCCCATAGGTCGTTCGCGCTTCTGTAAACCCATAATCAATATCCGCCCGCAAGGTATGGAGAGGGACCCGGCCCTCGCGATACCACTCCGCCCGAGCAATCTCCGCCCCTCCCAGCCTCCCCGAACAGGCGATTTTGATCCCTTGGGCCCCAAATTTCATCGAGGCCGTGACACTTTTTTTCATGGCCCGCCGGAAAGCCACCCGCCGTTCGAGCTGTAATGCTACATTTTCGGCAACGAGTTGAGCATCCACTTCTGTCCGTCGAACTTCCTGGATGTTGATAGAAATTTCCCGCTGGACCATTTTTTGGATTTCTCTCTGGAGCTTCTCAATCTCCGCCCCTTTTTGTCCGATGATAATCCCCGGACGGGCTGCGCGAATGGTGATCTTGGCGCGGTTGGCGGTGCGCTCGATCTCTACCTTAGAAACGCCCGCATGGTAAAGTTTTCCTTTAATGTACCGACGAAGGAGAATATCCTCTTGAAGGAATTTGGAATACATTTTCTCCGCGTACCATCGAGAATCCCAGGTTTTCACGATCCCCAGGCGTAACCCTATGGGATTTACCTTCTGGCCCAACGTTCAACCTCCTTTGCTCTTCTTTAAAAATTTTTTCTTATGGCTCACTCAACACTACGGTAATGTGACAAGTTCGTTTGCGAATCTTGCCGGCCCGCCCCATAGGCTTAGGGCGGAAGCGCTTCAGGGTCGGCCCCTGGTTGACAAATATGGTCTTGATCAAAAGCGTATCTACATCGATGGATTTATTCTGTCTGGCATTCGCCAGGGCGGAACGTACCACTTTAGAAACGAATTTGGCACCTGCCTTGGGAGTAGAAGAGAGGATATTCAGGGCTTCTTCCACCTTCTTTCCCCGGACGAGGTCGGCGCTCAACCTTACTTTGCGCGGCGAGACTCGAAGATGTTTGGCGATCGCTTGAGTTTCCATTCTTCCCCCTTCAGGCCGGTTTCGGTGCCGTCTTCAACTTGGTTTTACGGTCACCCGAATGGCTGAAGAAGGTACGGGTGGGCGAAAATTCTCCTAACTTATGCCCGACCATATTTTCCGTAACAAATACCGGGATAAACTTCTTGCCATTATGGACGGCAAAGGTCTGCCCGACCATTTCTGGAGTAATGGTGGAGCGCCTGGACCAAGTTTTAATAACCTTGCGGCTATTCGTCCGGATGGCTTCTGATACCTTTTCCCTTAATTTAGGATCCACAAAGGGTCCTTTACGAATAGACCGTCCCACGTTTGACTCCTTTTAAAAACTATGCTCACCGCCGAGACCGCCAAGAACGCCGAGAAGAAAAAATAAAATTTTTCTCTTGGGTTGCTAAATGGCTCTGCGTTCTCCGCGCCCTCTGTGGTTAATGCTTTATCATTTCCTGCGTTTGACGATGAATTTATCCGTCGCCTTGTTTTGCCGAGTCTTGTGTCCTCGCGTAGGGA
>JAOUFX010000165.1 GCA_029857975.1 Deltaproteobacteria bacterium
ATGAAACGTTTTGGAATTCCGTGGCAAGCGGGGGAAAATTTATCGATCGCCATCGGCCAGGGGTTCAATTTAGTCACTCCTCTTCAGGTTGCCTGTACGCTTTCTGCTTTGGCCAACGGAGGAAAGCTTTACCGCCCCCGGATCGTCCAAGCCATCAAAGCCCCCCATGGAGAAACGCTGAAAGAATTCCCGCCGGAAAATGCGAAAACTCTTCATATTTCACCGGAGACTCTCGAAATCCTTCGGGAGGCTTTATGGGGAGTGGTGAATGCTCCCGGCGGTACCGGCAGTAAGGCCCGTATCGATGGATTCGACGTGGCGGGTAAGACCGGTACGGCCCAGGTTGTCCAACGCCGAGAAGGCCGGGGCGAATCTTCCCCCGCCGAGCAGCAGGACCACGCCTGGTTTGTCTGCTTCGCTCCCGCCCGCCAACCGCAGATCACCATCGTTGCCCTGATTGAACACGGAGGACATGGAGGTGCGGTCGCCGCCCCGGTAGCGAAGAAGGTGCTGGAATATTATTACCTCCGCCAAAAAATGAAAGCCCCCTCCCCGTTACAAATCGCTTGGCAAGCTTCTGCCGCTCAATCTGAGGGAAGGTGAAACATGTTCGACCGACGCCTCATCATGAATTTCGACTGGACGCTTTTGGTGACGGTGGTGCTCCTTGCGGTCATCGGCGTGGTCAACATCTATAGCTCTACCTTTCCCCACACGGGAATTTTTAAATCCCTCTACATAAAACAAATTTACTGGCTTCTCTTAGGGTTGGCGCTGATGTTTCTCATTCTGTCCTTCAATTACCACACGTTTATTCGCTATGCCTATCCGTTTCTCCTTTTCTGCCTGATTCTTTTAACCCTGGTCATGCTCTTTGGACGATATACTTCCGGTTCCCAGCGTTGGCTGCAACTCGGTTTTATCTCCTTTCAGCCTTCGGAATTAACCAAGATTGCCCTGATCCTTGCCCTCACTCGCTTTTTTACGGAAGATGATAACCCTCACGGCTATGGGCTTCGCGAACTATTCGTCCCTTTTTTGATTTTAATTATCCCGGCTATCCTGGTGTTCAAACAACCTGATTTGGGAACCGTCGTTTTGTTGGTTCTCATCTATGTCTCTATCCTCGCTTTCCTCGGCGTCCATCTCCGAACCTGGATAACGCTGGGAGTCGGTTGCGCGGTCCTCGCTCCCTTGCTTTGGCATTTTCTTAAAGATTACCAGAAAACGCGCCTGCTGACCTTTCTCAACCCGGACCTCGATCCTTTGAAGACCGGATACCATATCATTCAGTCCAAGATCGCCGTCGGCTCGGGGACCTTTCTCGGCAAGGGTTTTCTTAAGGGAACGCAAAGTCAGCTTCACTTTTTACCCGAACAACATACGGATTTCATCTTCTCGGTTCTGGCTGAAGAATGGGGTTTCTTAGGTTCTTTCTTCCTGCTTTTCCTTATCCTGCTTCTCATCTCCCGAGGATTGAGGATCGCCTACACTTCGAAAGATCGGGCGGGCGCGATTTTGGCCATCGGCATTTGCGCCATGATATTCTGGCAGTCTTTTATCAATTTGGGAATGGTAGTGGGAATCGTGCCCGTGGTGGGAGTACCGCTGCCCTTATTAAGCTATGGAGGAACTTCCGTTGTTACTACCTTTATCGGCATCGGGATTTTGATGAACATCAGCATGCGCCGGTTCATGCTCAGCCGTTAAAATAGAAAAAAAAGACCAGGTAAATAATTTGTACCGTTCAAATTCCCCGTTCAAATTCCCTTGACGCCTAATCGCCTTCCCAGTATACTCACAGAACTAAAAACCAAGCTGCTATTAAAAACGGACCGAACGAAAGGAGTCTCAACGATGATTTATGAAATCCGCACGTACGGCATCATCCCAGGAAGCTTAGCCGAGGTCGAGAAGCGCTTCGGCGAGGGGTACGAGTACCGCAAGAAGTACTCGGAACTGGCTGCTTTCTGGCACACGGAGATTGGCCCGCTGAACGAGATCATCCACGTCTGGCCCTACCAGGATCTCGGCGAGCGAGCCCGTATTCGGGCCGAATTCGCCAAGGAGCCGAACTGGCCGCCAAAGCTCGCCGAGTTTATCCGCTCCATGCACTCGGAGATCCTGGTCCCCTTCCCGTTCTCGCCGCTGCTCACGCCGGGCAAGCTCGGACCGATCTACGAGATGCGCATCTACACGATCAAGCCCGGTACCCTACCCGACATCATGAAGAGCTGGGAAGCTAAGCTCCCCGAGCGCCTGAAGCTTTCGCCACTCGCCGTTGCCGGCAACGTAGATCTGGGCGAAGCCAATCGCTTCATCCACATCTGGGCATACCATAGTCTTGCCCAGCGTGCCGAGGTCCGTGCCAAAGCCGTACAGCTCGGCGTGTGGCCGCCGGGAGGAGGTGCCGGGCGCCTGCTGACCCAGGCGAATAAAATCATGCTGCCGGCCGCCTTTTCCCCGATGCAGTAGCAGCGTGGCGACGTTGCCGACTATTGTATAGGAACCCTTCAAAGGCAACAAAAAAATATTTATTAAACTTAGCTGAAACCTCTGAGGGGAATAAAGAAATGAAGAATAAGGTTTCAGCCCAAAACTGAAAGGAGGTAGACATGAGCAAGAGCAAAAATTTTTTAGGGCTGTTGACGCTATGTTTCGTTATGGCAAGTGTGTTTGTATTGGGTGGCCATCCCTTGCGGGCGACGGCGGCCGAGCTCCCCAAGATGATGACCTGGACCGCTTATGATGTAGGATCCTCTGGGTACATGATGGCAGGATTCATCGGCGAGTCCCTCTGGGAGAAGTATAAGATTAAAGTCAGGATCATCCCGGCGGGTACGGATCTGCCCAGGGTTTTTCCCCTTCGTCTCAAGGATGCAGATTTCGCTTTCCACGGCGTGGGATCCTATTTTATGCAAGAAGGGATGTTTGATTATTCGAATATGGAATGGGGGCCCCAGCCCGTGCGCGCCCTCTATTTTGCCCAGCATGCCGGTCTGGCCCTCGGGCTTCGGGGGGATTCGGACATCAAAACATTGGCGGACTTGAAAGGGAAGCGGGTCGCCTATTATCCGACCATGTCGTTGACGCTGATCTGCGAGGCCCATCTCGCCTTTGCCGGCCTCACCTGGAAGGACGTGCAGAAGGTGCAAGTTCCCTCCTACGTGACGGCCATGAATATGGTCAATGAAGGAAAAATCGACACGGCGCACATCAATCCCACCGCTTCCAAGGCGTACGAGTTCGAAGCCATGCCTCAAGGCTTACGCTTCATCCCGGTTCCCCGTTCCGATAAAGCGGGGTGGGCGCGGGTGAAAAAACTGGCCCCTATGTATTCACCGATGAACTGCAAGATCGGGGCCGGACTCCCGAAAGATAAGCCCCTCGAGACCATCACCCAGGCTTATCCCATCGTCATCGCTTATAACTTCACTTCAGCCGACAAAGTATACACGATGACGAAACTTTTGCATGAGGCCTTTCCCGTCTATTCCCAGAAACACAAATCCTTGGCCGCTTACTGGCCGATGGAAACCGCTTTAGAGCTTTACGACGAGTATCCTCTCCCCCTCCATGAAGGTGCCATCCGGTATCTGAAGGAGATCGGGAAGTGGACCCCGGAGCGGGAGGCGAAAAATAACCAATATCTTAAACGTCAAAAGGATTTAAGGAAGCTGTTTGACAAAGTGAAAGCGCAGGCGACAGAAAAGAAAATGACCCCCAAGGACTTTCCCAAGTTCTGGCTGGAAAAGAGAGCCGCAGCCGGATTCTAATCCGTATCTGATCATGCTATAGATTGTCTGGGGGGGTGAGGAGAATTCTTCTCACCCCCCCCCAAAAAAAATGGCGTTGTTCAAGGGAGTGGAATCAATGAACGAGGGAAAAAACCTGCGCCCGGAAAACCTCATCGAAAAAAGATACCGAACCATCAGCGGCCCCCTGCGATGGGTCATGACGGCCTTTTCGTTCATCGGCATTCTTCTCGCCATCTATCAAATCTTTCACTTCCGCTTTTCCGGCATCATGATCATGGACAACTCTTTCCTCTATCTCTTACTCGCGTTATATCTCCCCCAGGCCTTCCTGCTTTTCCCCCTCAAGAAAAACTCCGGCAGCAAGGCCGTTTTCGGGGTAGACTCCTTTCTGGCAATTTTAGCCTTCGCCATCCCCGTGGCCTATGCTTACCAGGGATACACCATCATTGAGCGGGGATGGGGGTATGTTGCGCCGCCGGACATGACCGTCATGGCGTTCATTCTCTGGATGATCATCATCGAGGCCGTGCGGCGAACCACCGGCCTGGTCTTGTCTCTCGTCATCATTTTCTTCTCTTTCTACCCCTTATTTGCTCCCTACATGCCGGCCTTTCTGGAAGGGCACGGCCGTTCCTTTGTGACCACCGCCGCTTTCCATTCCCTGAGTGTGGACAGCATTTTAGGAATTCCTCTCCGGGTCTTCGGGCAATTGCTGATCGGCTTCATGCTCTTCGGGGTCGCGCTGCAGGCCACCGGAGGCGGGAAATTTTTCCTCAACCTCTCCTTTGCTCTTTTGGGGGGCACTCGCGGAGGGCCATCGAAGGTCGCGGTCCTGGCCAGCGCGCTTTTCGGATCCATGAGCGGCAGCGTCATCTCCAACGTGATTACTACCGGTTCTATAACCATTCCCGCGATGAAAAAAGCCGGTTATCCCCCGCATTACGCCGGGGCCATCGAAGCCTGCTCTTCCACCGGTGGCGTGCTGATGCCTCCGGTCATGGGGGCCACGGCATTCGTCATGGCCGCCTTTCTCGAAATGTCTTACGCCAAAATCGCCCTCGCCGCGGCCATCCCTTCCCTCCTATACTACCTCGGCCTGCTGATTCAGGTGGATGGGTTTGCGGCCAAGAAGGGGTTTGCCGGACTTCCCCGCCAGGAAATTCCGCCTCTCGGAAAAACCCTGAAGGAGGGGTGGTTTTACCCTTTGGCTTTGATCGTCCTCATGTATTTCTTATTTGCGTTGCGGGTGGAGAGCCAGGCACCCTTTTATGCCATCGCCATTCTCATCGGGGTAGCCATGTTCCGGAAAGAAACCAGGTTTACGCTCCGGAGTTTTTGTGAATTTATCGAATCGACCGGAAAATTCCTGTGCGAGCTGGTGGCCATCCTGGCCGGGGTGGGAATGATTATGGGGTCTCTCTCCCTGACCGGCGTAGCGGGCAGCTTCGCCAGGGAACTGGTGTCGTTTTCCGGGGGGAGCATGGTGTTCATGCTCATTCTCGGCGCGGCGGCCAGCTTCGTCCTCGGAATGGGGATGACGATCACCGCCTGTTATGTCTTTCTGGCGCTGGTGCTGGCGCCCGGGCTGGTTCAGCTGGGGCTGAACGAGCTGGCCGTTCATCTCTTCGTCATGTACTGGGGAATGATCTCTTTCATCACCCCGCCGGTGGCCCTGGCGGCCTTTCCCGCGGCCACGATCGCCCAAACTTCTCCCATGAAGGTTGGGATCACAGCCTCCCGCTTGGGAGGGGTGATCTATATTTTGCCTTTCATCTTTGTTTTCAATCCTGCCTTAATCCTTCAGGGATCGCCGGGCCACGTTCTGCAGGCAGTTATCTCGACTGCTTTAGGGGTTATCCTTATCGGTTCGACCTTCGAAGGTTATTTGGTAGGGGTGGGGCGGCTTACTTGGGTTTATCGGGTTCTATTTTTTATTGCCGGGGTCTTTTTATCGGTCCCGGAATGGAAAACAGACCTTTTAGGTTTGATCATAGCTTCCGCCGCTTTTTTCTATTCTCGGTTATCGAGAACGGCGGAAAAAACGTAGCGCAGAGTCTGATAGGCAGGCTCTTTCTGACCCTGCCGTTATTGGGAGAATTTGAATATCTATCCCTTCAGCAAAAGCTTGGCCGCATCTTGCTTTATCTTTTTTAAATCCTCTTCGCTGGGCCGCCCCCTGATATCCCCCAATCTTCCCTGGGTGCTATTTTCCTCTGAACCATGGAACTCCCCGATAACATACCATTCGTCGAGCACTGTAAACCCTAAGTGCTCAAAAAATTGGCCGGCATACTTACCGGCGGGAATTACCTCGTTGATCCCTGTATGAGGTCCTGAATAGGTGCAAAAGATTAGCGCATTCTTTCCTGAAATCTTGGGGGCGCTTGTTTTCACGAATTTCTTTTGCCGGTACTCGCCGAATTTGCTCTTTAAAAAGGCATCAACAGGTTCAGGGGGGTGCCACTGATAAGAAGGGAAGCCTACACAAACTAAGTCAAAATCGTAAAAATCAATGTCCTTAGCATCTTCCGTCCTTTTACACAGAACCTTGACCCCGGACTGCTCTAAGCCTTCTTTGATGGCCAGGGCCACCTTTTCAGTGTTTCCGGTTTTTGACCAGTAAATTACCACGGCCTTCATAACGCCCTCTCTTTGAGAAAAAAGTTATCAACTGGCTTAAGCTTAAGATTATAAGAATATCCCTTTCCTGCGTCAACGAAGAATGACACTTGCCCACCTTCACTTTGCCATTTCAGTTGTAAATTCATAAAGCTGGGCAAAAGAGAGGCAGGGAGATGCTGAGTGCCGGCCAAGCGGCGGGAAATATCTTGCTCCCATCTTACACTTTTATTG
>JAOUFX010000166.1 GCA_029857975.1 Deltaproteobacteria bacterium
TTCGCAGGCCCAGCGTTCAGCGGGGTTTACGGAAGATTGGAGCCGAATGAATGCTCTGAATTGCATTTTCAAGCCGGAAGCGCTTTCTGTTGGGGACCTGGAAAAGGCCTATGCCAGGATGATTCGCAAATTTTATATGCGCCCCCGCATAACTTTTTACTACCTGGGTCTTCTGGCCCGAAGCCCGGACAATTGCGTTCGGTTGGCTGCGGGCATTTCACGATGGCTGCTGACTCGGTGAATTATGGATCTTCGCTTGGGCCTCGGGTTCGGATTTGTTCAGCATCCTCCTGAGCTCTTCTCCCTGCACAATTTCTTTTTCCAGCAGCAGCCGGGCCAATTTCTCCAAAACATCGCGCCGTTCTGACAGAATCTGCCGCACTCTCTGATGGACCTCTTCCACCACCCGGGAAATCTCCTCATCAATTTGAGCCGCTTTCTCCTCGCTGTACGTTTTGCTGGGTGAAAGGCTTTCCGGAAGGAACATCGGCCGGCGCTCGCGC
Source organism: Deltaproteobacteria bacterium (assembly GCA_029857975.1). Next base: position 504 of record JAOUFX010000166.1, read on the forward strand.
TCGTAGGTCACCAGGCCCAGGCGCTCGCTCATGCCGTATTCCGTAACCATGGAGCGAGCGATGTCCGTAGCCCGCTGCAAGTCATTTTGGGCGCCGGTGGAAATCTCTCCGAAGACCAAATCCTCAGCTACCCGCCCTCCTAAAAGGACGGCCAGCCGGTCCAGTAACTCTGAACGAGTCAGCAAATAACGGTCTTCGGTAGGCTGTTGCTGCGTATATCCCAGGGCCGCGATCCCCCGGGGGATGATGGAGATCTTATGGACCGGTTCGGCATGTTCCAAGGATTCGGCGACGATGGCATGTCCGGATTCGTGGTAGGCGATGATCTCTTTTTCTTTGGGGCTCATCACCCGCTTTCTTTTTTCCAGTCCCGCGATCACGCGGTCAATGGCCTCGTCGAACTCGGCCGCCTCTACTTCCTCTTTGTTCTTCCTGGCGGCCAGCAGGGCCGCTTCGTTGACCAGGTTGGCTAAATCCGCTCCCACAAAACCCGGTGTGCGGGCGGCAATTTTACGGAGGTCCACTTGCGGGGAGAGCAGGACATTTTTAGAATGGATTTTCAGAATGGCCTCCCGACCATTAATGTCCGGCCGGTCCACCAGGACTTGCCGATCAAACCGCCCCGGCCGTAAAAGGGCCGGATCCAGAATCTCCGGGCGGTTGGTGGCGGCCATGATGATGACCCCTTTGTTGGATTCAAACCCATCCATCTCCACGAGAAGCTGATTCAGGGTTTGTTCCCGTTCGTCATGTCCTCCCATGACGTTCATCCCCCGGGCTTTACCCAGGGCATCCAGTTCATCAATAAAGATGATGCAGGGAGCCTGGCTGGTGGCCTGGGAAAAAAGATCGCGGACTCGGGCTGCTCCCACCCCTACGAACATCTCAACGAATTCCGAGCCGCTGATACTGAAAAAAGGAACTTTGGCCTCTCCGGCCACGGCTTTGGCCAGGAGGGTTTTACCGGTTCCCGGCGCTCCCACCAAAAGTACACCCTTGGGAATTCTTCCGCCCAATCTTTGAAATTTTTCCGGGTTCTTTAAAAACTCCACGATCTCCTGGAGCTCTTCTTTGGCTTCATCGATTCCGGCTACGTCGGCAAATGTGATCTTGGTCCCATCTTCGGCAAAGACCTTGGCTTTGCTTTTGCTGAAAGACATGACTCCCATGCCCGGGCCCATCCTTTTCATGGCGTACCGCCAGATCACGAAAAAAATGCCCAGGGGGATGATCCAGGAGAATAGATTATTCAGGAATTTGCTCTGGTAGAGGCCGGAATAATTTACCTTACGTTCATCCAGCTCTTTGATCAGGTTGGGATCTTCGACCCGAACGGTGACGAAATCCTGGTCCTTTTTTTCTCCTCCTCCTTTAATCGTTCCGTTGATACTCTCCGGGCCGATGACCACTTTGCTAACCTGCCCTTCGGCCAGGCTTTGTTTAAACTTGCTGTAGGAAATACTCTCTACTTTGGGGGAAAGAAAGTAATGCTGTAAAAGGGTCAGCAGAAAAAAAACGATCAGAAAATACCAGATGCTGAAATGCGCCTTGGGGGGCAAAGCTTTCTTTTTCCGGGCGGGGTCCTGAGAACCGAAGAAAGAGCTGAGCTTTTCCCTAAAATTATCCTCTGGTCTTTTCTCTTGCTCTGATGGCATATCCGCCTCCTTGAAAAAACTCGCCAAGAAAGTTTAAGATTTGGGTTGGTCTTCGTTTCCCGTGAGGGTCTTTAAAATCTCCTCCGCGATGATTAAATCTGCCGGTGCCCCTATACCCCGCAATTGGGCCACAATTTTTCTCCGATCCGTTCCTGATTTATTCTGGGCCAATTTGAACTTTCCTATAACCTCCTCCACCGCAAGGGCGTAGACCCCCGTAGCCGGAAGAACCTTAAGGTACAGCGGATCCCCGGGGGATATTCTCCTGTACCGCCCTTCCGGTTGATATTTATCCATGAGCTGGTTGAGAATGGTGCATTTCTCTTCCGGGTCATCGATCGTTCTGCACTTCCCGCGCACCTGCACAGATTTAAAAGCGGCCGTGGCGGCCGTGGCGTTCTCTTCCGCAGTAAAATGGGAGGGGATATAGCGTTGCACGGATACCACCGCAAAGGTGGCCCGGGGGTCTTTCTGTAAACATTCGTAACGTTCTCCGGCCACCGCCCCATGCCATAGAATCCGTCCATCGAAGACAAAATTCAATGGGGTAATCTTCGGCCATCCATCGGCTCCGTTGAAGGCCAAGTACCCGACTTCGGCGTTTTTCAGGACCTCGGCGAGCAATTCCTGATCTTTAACCGCAAATTCTTTTCTTCTCATTGATTCCCCTCGAGTCCCCTCACCCTGTCAATTCATCCTCCATGAATTCCCGGAATTGAGTTATACCTAAATTGAGCGATTTTTAAAATCACAGAGAACCCCGAGAGTAATTTCCTAATACAAACGAAATAAATCATTTTCCCCCCCACCCCTCCCTCCCCCTCAAGGGGGGAGGGTTGGGAGGGGGGGATTTGTTGTATTGTTTTCATTTAACGAATGCCCAGAGTAAAGCAGAGAAGTGGTAAATCGACTTTTTTAGGTTATAATAGCACACATGGCGGGGCCAGAAAATAAAGAATTAGTCAAGGTCATTTTGGGTCGCATTGGTCACCGGGGAAAGATTCCTTTTGTAGAGTTCATGGACCTGGTCCTTTATCATCCCCAACACGGATATTATCATTCTCCCCGCCAGAAGATCGGGCCGGAAGGAGACTACTATACCAGCCCCAATGTCCACCCCATCTTTGGCCACCTCATCGCCCGTCAGCTCCGCCAGATGTGGGAGCTCCTGGATCGTCCTTCCCCTTTCATCGCCACCGAGATGGGTGCAGGGAAAGGATTGCTTTGTTCCGATATATTAGAATATTGCCAAAGCCATTTGCCGGATTTCTTTAAAAACCTGCTCTATCGCTTGGCGGAGCAAAGTCCGTCTTTCATAAAAGAACAGAAAAATTTGCTGGCTAAATTTTTAACTGCCGGGAAAGTAGCTTGGATTCCCCCTCACGTTCTCCTCCGGGGTGAAAAACCCTTTACCGGCTGTTTGCTTTCCAATGAACTGGTTGATTCTTTCCCCGTGCACATCGTTTATCAAGGCCGAGAGGATCTTCAGGAAATCTTTGTTACTCACGACGGCAAAACTTTCCAAGAAACGATGGGCTCTCCCTCTACCCCCCTCCTCCAAGAGTATTTTCGCTCTTACGCCTGCCCTTTAGAAGAAGGACAACGCGCCGAGGCCAATTTAAAGGCTTTAGAATGGATGGAGGGCGTAAGTCAAGCTCTTCAGCGTGGATTCATCATGACCATCGATTACGGGTATGAGGCCGAAGAGTTATATCACCCTGCCCGCCGGCAAGGGACCTTGCTTTGTTATTTCCGTCATACAACTTCTACCAACCCTTACGAACGCCTTGGCTACCAAGACATTACCACTCATGTAAACTTCAGCGCTTTGAGAAGAAGAGGAGAAATCTTCGGGCTGCGCCCTCTGGGTTGCACGGAGCAATACAAATTTTTGGCTGCCCTGGGTTTGTTGGAGGATCTGGAGAAAGGGGAAAAAAGCTCCCTGCACCCTTCCAGCCCGGAATTCTTAAGAAATAAGCTGGCCATGAAAAGTTTCCTGGTTCCCGGGGGCATGGGAACTCTTTTTAAGGTTTTCGTTCAGAGTAAAGGTCTGGAAGAAGTTAATCTCTTGGGGTTCCGGGATCCTTTTATGCGCCCCGACAATAATCCATGAAATTTATCTTGAACCAAAAACAAAAATCGGGGTAAATTAACTGGGTAAAAATCTGGTCGGCGAAAGGAGATGAAAATGAACCCAACCCTCAAGGTGCTGGTGAGCGATAACATTGCGCCGGAAGGGAAAGCTATCTTGGAAAAGGCGCCGGGGATCGAAGCCGACGTAAGGGCCAAAGTCCCTGCCGATGAGCTCAAAACCATCATCAAAAACTACCATGGCCTGATCGTCCGCAGCGCCACCAAAGTTACTCCCGAGGTTATTGCCGTCGCGGATAACCTCCGGGTAATTGGGCGGGCCGGATCAGGGGTGGATAACATAGACCTGCCGTCTGCCTCCAAAAGAGGCGTGGTCGTCATGAACACCCCCGGCGGGAACACCCTCTCGGCGGCGGAACACACCCTTTCTCTGATCCTCGCCTTGGCCAGGCACATTCCCCAGGCGACGGCCTCCATCAAGGCCGGCCAATGGGAGAAGAGCCGTTTTATGGGTACCGAAATTAGCGACCGCACCTTGGGCATCATCGGCCTCGGCAACATCGGCGCGGTTGTAGCTCAACACGCCGAATCCTTGGGCATGAAAGTTATCGGTTACGATCCCTATCTTCCTTCGGAAGTGGCGGCTAAAAAGAATGTAGAATTGCTTTCACTGGATGACCTCTTCGCCCGTTCCGATTTTATCACCGTGCATACCCCGCTGACCTCCAGTACGAAAAATTTATTTAACGCCTCCGCCTTCGCCAAGATGAAAAAAGGCGTCCGCATCATTAACTGCGCCCGCGGAGGTATTATTGATGAAGTGGCTCTCCATGAGGCCATCGTCAGCGGCCAAGTCGCCGGGGCTGCCCTTGATGTTTTCGAAAAGGAACCTCCCGGCAAGAATCCGCTCCTGGAATTGGAGCAGGTCATCTGCACCCCTCACCTGGGGGCTTCCACTACCCAGGCCCAGGTCAAAGTTTCCGTAGCCATTGCCGAGCAATTGGTGGAATATCTCCTCCAGGGAACGGCCCGCCATGCCGTTAACCTTCCGTCCGTGAGCGCGGAGATTCTCGCCCTCCTCAACCCCTACCTTCTCCTCGCCGAGAAGATGGGCAAGTTCCAGGCGCAGATTACCCCCGGAAGCATCCAGGAAGTCCATCTTTCATACAGCGGCGGCGTTGCGGATATGGATACTTCCATGATGGCCATGTCCCTCCTGAAAGGTCTCCTCGATCCCATCCTCGAAGAGAAGGTGAATTACGTCAATGCCCCTATTCTGGCGAGGGAACGGGGGATCAAAATCGTGGAATCGAAAAGCCGTGCCTCCGAGGATTATGCCACCCTGCTGACCGTTAAGGTTCAGACCGAAAGCGCTCAAAACACGGTAGCGGGCACTCTCTTCGGCAAAAACGAGCCGCGGATCGTGCGCATCAACGAATTCGTCACCGAAGCGGTCCCCGCCGGGAATATCCTCTTCCTCCACAACCAGGATAAACGCGGCGTGATCGGAAACGTGGGCAGTACTCTGGCTTCCCATGGCATCAATATCGGCCAGATGCATTTGAGCCGGGACCAGATCGGCGGGACGGCCATCTCTCTGGTCCATGTGGATGGGCCGGTTTCCCAGGAAGTCTTGGTCGCTCTGCAAGGGCTTCCGCATATCCTTTCAGCCGTCCAGATAGAATTGTGACCAAAAATATATATGCCAAGGATGAGGTTTTTACCCGCGCCCTAAAGGAGCTGGCAGCCGCGCGTGTTCCTTACAGGGTCTTGAGCTTCCAGGCCCGGGAGAAATCAGCCGAAGAAGTATCGCGGGAGACCGGTTTTCCTCTGGCCCAGGTGGTCAAAACGCTCTTAGTCCAGGGCGCCTCTCAAAAATATTACCTGGCCCTCTGTCCCGGAGATCGCCAGGTTAACTTGAAGGTCTTGGCCAGGGCCGTAAGCGAAAAAGGGATGGAGATGGCTAAGCGGGAGGATGTTCTCAAAGTGACGGGTTATTTCATCGGCGGCGTAAGTCCCCTGGGTACGCATCGCCCCCTTCCCGTAATCATGGAAGCCTCCATCCTGACCATGCCGGAGATCGCGATCAGCGCGGGGCAGTGGGGCTGCCAGGCTGTTCTCCGGCCTTCTGATTTGCGGCAATATCTGAGACCCCGCGTGATTCTCGCCTCCTTTGGAGACTGTGTCGTAACCCGGGCGGGAGGGCATGAATGAGGAAGCATCGGCGGGAGAAGAAGATATTCCAAGCCCCCGCTTATTATCCGGAAACGAAAGGCGGATTCGAAGGGCAACAAAAATATTAGGGTTTTCAGCCCGCCTCGATCCATGGAAGGACCACCGCCTTATGATTCCGAAAGAG
>JAOUFX010000168.1 GCA_029857975.1 Deltaproteobacteria bacterium
CATGAAACCCGAAGACATCAAAGGGCTGAAAATACGAGTTCCCCCGGAGTTTCATCTCCAAACCCTGTTTGAATCTCTGGGAGCGGTGGTGACCAAGATTGCCTGGCCTGAACTTTATATGGCTCTGGCCCAGAACGTAGTGGATGGGCAGGAGAACCCCCTCAGCGCCATCTGGTACCAAAAGTTCTATGAAGTGCAGAAACACGTAGCCCTCACCCAACATGCTTATGCCTGCGCCAGTCCCGTCATGAGTACCAAGAGTTGGGCCAAGTTGAACGCCGAGCAGCAGAAAATCGTCCGCGAGGAAGCCAAACGGGCTGGCGCTTGGGTGCGAAAGACTTTGAATGATGAAGAGACGGATCTAATCGGTAAATTCGAGAAGGCCGGCTTGAAGGTCACCCGCCCGGACATCAAAGCTTTCCGGGCCGCCATGGGGCCGGCCTATAAGAAGATCTTTGCAAGATACGGCGAAGACAACGTCAAGACCTTCATGAAGCTCGTGGAAGAAACCCGGAAAAAATGATTGCGGATTAACGGTAAACAGCCCCTCTCAGCCTTTAAGACCACTGCGCTTGGGGAGCATCCAGTCTGTGGCGGGATTCGAGGAGCGCTGCGCTTGAGGCAAATGAAAAAATCCTCTTTGCCTCGAGGGCGAAGCCCGGTCCTCGAGTCATGCCGCAGGCATGACGCTCCTCAAGGCGCGAAACGCCGCTCCTAAAGCCAGGCCTTGTGGGTGGCGGACGGTAATTTCCCTATGATGACCGCCCTGATTTTTTCAGTCCTCATTTTCTTGATGATCCTGGGTCTCCCCATCGCCGTATCCATGGGGTTGACGGCGGTCATTTTTTTCGTGGTCCTGGGGCAGGCGGACATTCTCCTGATGATCCCCGCCCGGATGTACTCAAGCAGCACGGGCTTCACCCTCCTGGCCATACCCTTTTTCATTCTGGTGGGAAACCTGATGAACACTGGAGGGATGACCCATCGGATTTTTCTTTTTTGCCAGCGCCTGGTAGGAAGCGTCCAGGGGGGGCTGGGCCATGTAAATGTGGTGAAAAGCATGATCTTTGCGGGAATGTCCGGGTCGGCGGTTGCCGATGCAGGAGGGGTAGGGATGGTGGGAATGGAAGCGATGACCAAGGCCGGTTTCCACCGCCCCTTCAGCGCCGCGGTCACCGCGGCCTCGGCCACCATCGGCCCCATCATCCCCCCGAGCATTCCCTTCGTGATCTTCGGGGGCCTCACCGGAACTTCCGTGGGGCGTCTTTTTCTGGGCGGTTTCATCCCCGGATTTCTCATGGGCCTGGGGATCATGATCACCGTGTACTTCATCTCCGGGCGCAGACAATACCCTCGACAGCAAAAGTCTACCTTCCAGGAAATTCTGGCAGCCGGTCTGGGCGCCTGGTCCGCTTACCTGGCCCCCATCATCATTATCGGGGGAATCCTGGTCGGCGTCTTCACCCCCACTGAGGCTTCCATCGTGGCGACCCTCTATGCCCTCTTTGTAACCATTATCATCTACCGGGAAATCAAAATCCGGGATCTCCCCAAAGTCCTCTGGATTACGGTGGAACAAACGGTAAGGGTCATGTTCATCATTTCCACGGCGGGCCTTTTCGGCTGGCTTCTCATCCGGCAAAAGGTTCCCGAGGCGGTGATCCAGGGGCTGACGGCCATGAGTCCAGACCCCTTTATGATCCTTCTCATTATCAACGTCATTCTCCTGGTCCTGGGATGTTTCATGGAGGCGATATCGGTGATGCTTCTGACCACTCCCATCTTTATGCCGCTGGTCTTGAAACTCGGCATTGATCCGGTCCATTTCGGCGTGGTGATGACTTTCAACCTCATGGTTGCTCTTTTAACCCCTCCCGTCGGTATGGTTTTGTATACGGTGTCGAGCGTGGGGAAAGTGCCCCTGTGGGAGTTGGCCTCGGAACTGAAATGGTATTTTGTGGCCCTGATGGTCTCCCTCTTTCTGATTACTTATATTCCCGAACTCGTCACCTGGATCCCTAACCTGGTGATGGGAAAAGAGACCTAAGAAAGGAATCCATGGCTCAGCACCGCTTCTTAGAAGCATTTGACCGGATTCTAACCCTGGGGCTGAAAGCATCCAGCGTCATCTGCCTGGTCGGTCTCCTATCCATGATCTCGGCCATGATCTTCGTCCGTTTTGTGCCCGTTTCCTCCATGGGATGGGCCGATGAGATTGTGGAGTTGGCCTTCGTCTACATGGTATTCCTGGGTTCGGCAGTCCTCTGGAAGGAGCGGTCCCACTTCCGGGTGGACATGATTCCTCTCTGGCTGGGGGGAACCCGGGCTGGAACTTTCTTGAAGGTCTTCCTGAATATCCTGAGCCTGGCTTTCTTTCTCGTTTTTACGTACCAGGGAGTCATTCTAACCCTGAGGACCACGGATAATTCCCCCATCCTGGACCTTCCCAAGCTCCTTTGGTATGGGGTCCTGCCCATTTCGGGCGGGGTCTTCATCGGCTACACGATTCGGGACTTGTGGTTATTGTTCCGGGGCAGGCCTTTGCCTTGATTCCGGATGTGATCACCCCCACCCTGTCCCTCCCCTCCAGGGGGAGGGAACTGAAGGGATCTCAAATCCTCCCCCTCTTGGGCGGAGGTTGGGGGAGGGGGATAAGAAAGGAATTTTCTATACGATCCAGTTGTGATGGGAACATACGAACATTCTCCTTTGGAGGTAGAGGATGGCTAAGAAAACAATCGGATTTATCGGTCTGGGAGCCATGGGTATTCACATGTCCAAGAACCTGGTCAAAGCGGGATACAGCCTTACCGTCTATGACCTAAACCCGAAACCCGTCGAAGAACTTGTTTCTTCAGGGGCCAAGAAAGCCAGGAGCTCGGCGGATGCCGCCAGCCGAGTAGAGGTGGTCATCACCATGCTGCCGGCGGATGACGAGGTCAAGGCGGTGTGTTTAGACCCGGAGGGTGTCCTCGAAGGGGCCAAACCCGGAACCGTGCTTATCGACATGAGCTCCATCGCTCCACATACATCCATCCATGTTGCGGCAGAAGCCAAGAAAAAAGGGGTCAAGTTTCTCGATGCACCGGTTTCGGGAGGAACAATCGGCGCGGAAAAAGCCACCCTGACTATCATGGTGGGGGGCGACAAAGCCCTGCTGGATGAACATATGGAAATCCTCCAGGCTGTGGGAAAAACCATCTACCATGTAGGCGATGTGGGCATGGGTGAGACGGTAAAAATGGTCAACCAGATGATGTTGGGAATCAACCTGGCAGGTATTGTCGAGGCTTTGGTGCTGGGCACTAAATTAGGAGTGGCTCCCGAGATCCTTTATAAGGTTATCCGGGCGAGCTCAGGCAACTCCTTCCTCATGGAGCACCGGGTTCCCAATTATATTTTTACGGGTAACTTCACCCAGCCGGGTTTTGCCCTTGATTTGTTGCGGAAAGACCTGGGACTCGCCCTGGAAAGTGCGAAAATCAACAAAGTCCCTTTATTTCTGACCGGGCAGGCCTATCAGTATTATACGAGAGCCACGGCTGAAGGTTTGGGCAAGAAAGACATGTCGGCGGTGATCGAACTCTTGGAAAAAACGGTAGGGGTGGAAGTAAGAGGAACGGGAAAGAGGGGAGAATGAGGGGGAATATGGCTAAGAAAACGATTGGAGAATCGGCATCAAGAGAACCGCATAGGTTCTCAAATTTAACGTCTCATCTTAAAAAGGAGGTAGAAATGAATTGGAAGAATTGGGGTCGAGTAATGGGTATAATCCTTTGCCTGGGTCTGGTTCCATTCTGGGCCAGCAATGGGTATGCCCAAAAACCAATTGAATTAGCCTTCGCTCTCCATACAGCGCCCGGGGGGCCGGACCATGCGGCCGTGCAAAAATTCAAGGAGATGGTGGAAAGCAAGAGCAAGGGGCGATTAAACGTCAAGCTCTTCCCCGGAGCGCAGCTTGGCGGAGAAAGGGACAATCTGGAGCAGCTGAAACAGGGGGAAGTGGCCCTCACCCAATCTGGAGGCCTCGACATCTCGCTGCTGGCGCCGGAGTACGCCGCTCTTACTGTTCCCTATGTGTTTCCCAGCGTAGAATCGGTTTTCAAGGCCTGGGAAGGGCCCATTGGAAAGGGCATTAAAAATGTCTTCCTAACCAAAGGCAAGGTCCACGTGCTCGGCTATCAACGGCGAGGCGCCCGGATGTTGACCGCCAAAAAGGAAATTAAGACTCCCGATGCATTAAAAGGCGTGAAACTCAGACTGCCCGAAATCCCCGATTGGGTCGCGGTGTGGAAGGAGCTTGGCGCTCTGCCCACGGTGGTCGCTTGGCCGGAAGTTTTTGGAGCCCTTCAGACCGGTGTCGTCGACGCCCAGGAAAATCCCCTGTACCTGATTTATACGACCAAGCTATACGAGGTCCAGAGCCATGTCATGCTTACCACCCATGTTCACAACTGTTTTGATTGGCTTATGAGCGACAAGGTGCTCACCTCTCTCCCCAAGGACCTGCAGGACATCGTCCTGAAGTCAGCCAAGGAATCCGCCCAGTACGGAGATAAACTCACCAAGGAACAAGAAGAAGATTACAAGAAGAAACTGGCCGAAAAGGGGATGAAAATCGTTCCGGTCGACATAAAACTCTTTATGGCCAAATCCCAGCCCGCGGTGGAAAAAATCCGTCAGAAATGGGCGCCGGGTGTTTATGAGGAAGTGAAGAAGTTGACTTCTGGCAAATAACGGGAATCTCCATCAAGAAAAAGGAACCTTTTTCCATTGGTCGCCGGGATTTCCTTTACTCCTCCCTCTCTCCCCCGAGCGCGGGGGAAGAGGGATGCGGGAGGGGGAAAACGGTTAAGGAATTTGAACCCGGTCTGCACAGGGACGGATAAAGGTATGGAAGAAAATAAGCTTAAGGTTGAAGAATTCGGGCAATCTCCAAAAATCCTTACCACATTTGGCAGGTGGATCATCAGCTTCATGGAAGCCTTTAATCTTATCCTTTTCGTTCTGCTCTTGCTTCTTGCCGTCACCCAGGTTCTCTTCAGGTACATGTTGATGATCCCCTTGCCCTGGACCGAGGAATTAGCCCGATTCACCCTGGTCTGGGTTACCTTCTTGGGAGCTGCCAGCGTCACCCGCCGCAAGCTTCACATTGCCGTGGACTACTTCATTGCCAAGTTGCCTGCTAAGACCAGCCGGGTTTTTTCCCTCTGTTCTTATTCTCTCATTGTAGTCTTTCTATCCACCGTTTTATGGGGAGCCTTGATCATGATGGAAGAAGCAGCCCCCATCTTTGCCGGGTCCATCCCCTGGTTGAGCCAGATGTATTTATACCTCGGCGCGGTGATCGGTGTGTCCTTCATGATTTTTTTCGTTTCCCTTCATTTGGGCCGGGAGATACGAAACGCCCGTCAGTATTTTCGGGGGCAGTCCCCAGCCCAGCCGAGAAATCTGGAGAGCTGAGCGATGCTGGTATGGGTCTTTTTAATCGCCTTGCTGCTGCTGATTTTCGGAGGGATGGCCATCGCGTTTGCCATGGGAGTGACCTCTCTGGTCGTCGTGGTCATTGATCGTGGGATCGGCAACATTCCCTTTGGAATTATGGCCCAGAGGATGGTCTACGGGGTAAACTCTTTTCCTCTTTTGGCGATTCCCTTCTTCCTCTTGGCGGGGCGACTCATGAATACGGCGGGGATTACGGACCGGATCTTCCAATTTTGTAATGTTCTCATCGGTCATGTGCGGGGAGGGCTGGGGCATGTGAACATCCTCGCTTCCATGATCTTTGCCGGGATGTCAGGGTCGGCCGTGTCCGATGCGGTCGGCCTCGGCCAGATTGAAATCAAGGCCATGAAAGACCAGGGATACGACCCCGATATCAGCGCGGCCATAACCGCAGCTTCCGCCACCATCGGGCCGATCATTCCTCCGAGTATTCCCATGGTTCTATATGGAGTCCTGGGAAATGTTTCGGTGGGGGCGCTGTTTATCGGAGGAATCGTGCCTGGAGTACTCATGGGCCTTTTCATGATGATTACCGTCTCCATTATCGCCAAAAGGAAAGGTTACCCCATCCAAAAGCGGGCCAGTTTCAAGGATATAGTCCTGGGAACCATACGTGCTCTATTCCCTTTATTTTGCCCGGTCATCCTGATCGGCGGAATCTGGGCAGGTATTTTTACTCCCACGGAGGCCGCTGCCGTGGCGGTGGTCTATTCCCTCTTTCTCGGTTTTATTCTCTACCGGGAACTCAACTTTCGGAGTTTTATAAAAGTATTGCGGGAAGCCCTGGATGACACTTCGGTCATATTGTTTATCATCGCCGCCGCATCTCTTTACGGCTGGCTCCTCGCCCGGTATCAAATCCCTTCGGGCATTGCCGAAAAAATTCTGGCCGTCACCCAGAATCCCCTGGTCATCATGTTGCTGGTCAACGCCTTTCTTCTGGTGGTGGGATGCTTCATGGAATCCCTGGCGGCGATCAACATCCTCACTCCCATCCTTCTGCCGCTGGTCATGAAAGTGGGAATCGACCCCATTCATTTCGGAGTGGTCATGGTCCTGAACCTGATGATCGGCCTTTTGACGCCACCGGTGGGAATGGTC
>JAOUFX010000167.1 GCA_029857975.1 Deltaproteobacteria bacterium
CGCCTTGGGGTTGACGAAGGAGGTGATCTCCATATCCCGGATGCCGCTCGCCACAATCAGACGAAAAAGTTCGATTTTATCCTCCGTAGAGATAACCTCGCGTATGTTCTGCAGGCCATCCCGCAGCATAACCTCCCGAATAGTAACACTGGGTTCACTCATCCTTCTTCCTCCACGGCATGAATTTTTTAATTAGTTTTCATCCGGAAACCCCCTCTCCCCTTGCGGGAGAGGGAGGGGGTGAGGGGGATGAAGATGAAAAGAACTGAAATTCTGACTCTTTATCACCCCCACCCTAACCCTCCCCCCGTCGAGGGGGAGGGGAAAATAGGATTTCCGGATGGAGATTAATTAGCTTAAATTTGATGGTATCGTAAAAAGCCAGAAAAGTCGCCACTCCTGCAAAAGCAGTCCCGCCTGCGGCGGGATGGATTCCCGCTTTCGCGGGAATGACGGGAAAACAAATTTACGGACTTTTTACGGGACCATCAAATTTGACGGTTAATATTCAGAGATCGTTACCGCTCCCTGGGAGCGATTGATCCGAGAAAATCAGATTATGCCTTTCATTTTTAATTCATTGATTTGCTCCGGGGAATATTGGAGGCTGGCCAAGATTTCCATGGTGTGTTGCCCCAATTGAGGGGCGGGGCGATGGATTTTAGCTGGGGTTTGGCTCATCTTGACGGGGAACCCGAGCGTCTTTACCTTGCCACTGGGTTGCTCTAACTCCAACAGCATCTCCTGGTGCCGGACTTGGGGGTCCTCAAAAGTCTGGGCCAGATTATTAATGGGACCGCAGGGAACCCCCTCCTTATTCAGGTATTCGATCCATGCCGCCATGGTGCGTTTATTAGTGATTTCATTGACGATTTCATTGAGTTCTCGGCGGTGCTGGCGTCGGAGATCGTTGGTTTGGAAGCGGGGATCAGCGAGCAATTCCTTGAGTCCGAGGGCATGGGCCAGCCTTTCCCACATTGGGTCCCCGGCAGGGGCAATGTTGATATATCCATCCGAGGCCTTAAAAGTGCCATAGGGAGCGGAAACCGGATGATCGTTGCCATACCGTTCCGGCAGCTTACCGGACCCGAAATAACGGTCGACCTGGAAACTGAGAATGCTGATCATGGCGTCTACTAAAGAGGTTTGGACTTCCTGTCCTTTTCCGGTCCTCTGCCTGGCCATCAGAGCGACGAGAATGCCAAAGGCCGCATAAATTCCCGCCACCGAGTCCGAGATGGGAATTCCAGTCCTTACGGGTTCACGGTCGGGAAATCCGGTGACACTCATGAAACCCGAGACCCCCTGAGCAATAAAATCAAAAGCCGGGCGAAGAGCGTGGGGGCCGTCCTTGCCGAAACCGGAAATCCCGCAATAGACAATGCCCGGGTTTATCCCCTGCAGGGTTTCATAATCGAGGCCGAAGTTGCGCATGATGCCGGGGCGAAAGTTTTCCACGACCACGTCGGACCTCTCTACCATTTGGAGGAATATCGCTTTGCCCTCTTGGGCTTTGAGGTTCAGGGTCATCCCTTTCTTATTGCGGTTCATTCCCACGAAATACCAGCTTTCCCCCTTGAGGACGGTTCCCTGGTAGCGGGCGTCGTCGCCATGCTCTGGAGTCTCGATCTTGATGACATCGGCGCCCATGTCGGCCAGGAGCATTGTACAGAAAGGGCCGGCTAAAAATCGGGTCAAGTCAAGAACTTTAATGTTTGAAAGTGGCATTCGCTATATCTTTTTGGTTTTTATTGGAATAATGCTTCTGACTTTAATAGAGATTTCGGTGGTTTGTCAAGAATAATTTGCCCGAATTTTTTTCCCTTCGGCCCGCGCTTCTCAGGGGTGTTGTGGTAAAATGAGTTGGGATAAAAAGGAAGAGATGGGGCAACAGCCAGCGAAGAGTCGCCAGGGGGTTGTCATCAAGGCTCTCGGGATGAATTAAAAATCTAAGGAGGAGCCCGTGGCAGAATATGATTTTGATATCGGCATTTTGGGTGGAGGATCGGCAGGCTTGACTATTGCCTCAGGAGCGGCTCAATTTGGCGCCAAGACTCTTCTGGTGGAAAAAGAAAAGGAACTCGGGGGGGACTGCCTTCATTACGGGTGCGTTCCCAGCAAAACCCTGATTCGGACCGCCCATGTTTACCACCTGATGAAAAATGCCAAGCAATTCGGCCTGCCTCCAGTAGAAGTGCAGCCGGTAAATTTCCAGGAAATTGCCGAGAGAATTCAGTCGGTGGTCCAGATCATTCAGAAGCATGACTCCGCCGAAAGATTCTGTAAACTGGGAGCCAAAGTGGAGTTCGGACCCCCGGACTTTATCGATGAGCATGCCATTCGTTTAAACGGGAAAACCCTCTCGGCTAAAAACTGGGTCATTGCCACCGGCTCTTCCCCATCTCTTCCCCCGATCCCGGGCCTGGATCAGACCCCCCATATTACCAACAAAGAAATCTTTTCCCTCGAAAAATTACCGGGATCGATGATCATTCTCGGAGCCGGCCCGATTGCCATCGAGATGGCCCAGGCCTTTAACCGGCTGGGAAGCAAGGTATCGATCGTGCAGCGGAGCAATCAAATTTTAAGTAATGAAGATAAAGATATGGCGGATCAGCTTATGGAGGTTATGAAAAACGAAGGGGTCATCTTCTACCTGAATACTTCCACGGTCAGCGTGAAGGATCTGGGACAGGAGAAGGAAGTGATCCTTAAGACCGGCGAAGGGCAAACCATTTCTTTGCATGCAGACACCCTGTTCGTGGCCCTGGGGAGGGAAGCGAATTTACAAGGATTGGGCCTGGAAGCGCTGGGCATTGAATATGACCGGAAAGGTCTCCAACTGGACCCAAGGTTAAGAACAACCCAAAAGCATATCTATGGCGCCGGAGATGTGACTGGAACCTACCAGTTCACTCACGCCGCCGGATATGAGGGGACCATCGTAATCAGCAACGCCATTTTTCACCTGCCCCGGAAGCCCGATTATACTTTTCTACCCTGGTGCACCTTTGCCGATCCCGAACTGGCCAGTATTGGAACCAACGAGAAGAGGGCTAAGAAGGCGGGAATAGAGTATGCGGTGTGGGTTGAGGAGTTCAAAGACAATGATCGGAGTCTGGCGGAGGGGGAGCGGGTAGGAAAAATAAAGATGATCCTGGATCGGAAGGAAAAGCCCATCGGAGTCCAAATCCTGGGACCCCGGGCCGGGGATCTGATGAGCGAGTGGGTGGCGACCTTAAACGGGAAGGTCAAGCTTTCCACTTTGGCTTCGGCCGTACATCCCTATCCGACTCTGGGAGAAATCAACAAGAAAGTTGCCGGGACCTTTTTCTCCCGTAAGATATTTTCCGAGAGGATTAAAAAGGGACTTCGGTTCTTTTTCCACTTAAGAGGCCGGGCCTGTTACCCCGATTGAAACCTAAAAAAGGCGATTTACCACAGAGGGCCCAGCGCGGCATAGCCGCAACCCAAAATTTATTGGACGCAGATTAACGCAGATAAACACAGGTAAAATTAAAATATGTTTAATAAAAATTTCAGAAATTGAACATTAGTAACACAAACGCCTTAAATAAGCTGTCATTGCGAGGAGTGGAGCGACGAAGCAATCCCAAGAAAAACGAGATTGCCGCGCCCTTCGGGCTCGCAATGACTTGTAAAGAAATATATTGCGTTTGTATTAGTACAGAGGAAAGATTGAGCTTATTTTGTTTTTTTAACTATGAAAATAATCTTCGGGTTCTCTGTAGTTTAAAAGAATCGCTCAATTTGGATAAAAATAATTAGCCGACGAGAGACAGGGCCAAGAAAAAAATGTAGATGGCATGAGACCTTCAGGGTATAATAAAGAAAAACTGCTGGTTGGCTTCCAATAACCTACCTTCATCCGACCGATAGGTTATCCAGGGTTCATTATCCAGTCAGGAAAAATTATTGCCGAAGGCCGGAGTCTACCCAAGATCATTACGGCTCTAAAGGAATTATCTCGATGGAAATCGACAAGAAAAAATGTGTAGGATGCGGGAATTGCCACGTGATCTGCACCATGGGGGCCATCTATTTGGATCAAGACGGAAAGTCCGTGGTCAATCAGGATGAATGCGTGGAGTGCTCTACCTGCTATCGGGTTTTGCGGAATGAAAGGTATGTGCCCTGGTTCGTTCGGGCCGTCCGTAAGGTTCTATCGACCTTCCGTTTGGGATACCTGGCGGAGGTGGATGTGTGCCCCACCGGGGCTCTGACTCCCCCTGATTTGCCATGGCCCAGAAGGATCCGGGCAACCTTCAGTGACCCCACCACGATTCACCCGGGAACGGGGATTGGGGGCCGCGGAACGGAAGAGATCAAGAGTAACGATGTAACCGGCCGGATCCGCCATGGAGAGGCGGGTGTGGTGGTGGAATTGGGTCGGCCCGGAATCGGTGCTTATTTTCGGGAGATTGAAAAAGTCGCGATGACCCTGGCCCCTCTGCGGCCGTTCTTTGAGCCTCAGAATCCAGTCACCCAACTGATGAAAGATCAAGAGACCGGAGAAATGAAAGAAGAAATTCTCGGCGAGAAAGTCCTTTCGGCGATTATCGAGATGAAAATTCCCTTGGAGAGAATCCCCGCCTTTCTCCAAGCTGTGCAGGAGGTTCAAAAAGAAATCGATACGGTGATCAGCCTGGGAGTTTCCTCCAGATGCCGCCCGGACGGAACCATTCCCCATGAAGAGTGGGTGAGGAAAGCCGGCCATTCCCTGTCCCCCAATGGAAAAACCAATATCGGATTGGGCCGGCCTTTTTTCCGGGAGAATTAGGCCATGACCAATACACTGCATCGCAGGGGAACCCGGGATCATCTTAAGAATGATTATATTATCTTTTGCACTCCAGCAAGAGGCGTCAACTCCAATGGGTCGGGTTCAAAAATTCAGGAGTTCCTCCGGATCTGCCTGAAATATCATCCGGTCAACATGGGCGATGGGCTGCAGGGAAATATTTTGCAGGATGACATAGAAGTTGAAAATTTTATCGCCAACCAGAAGGAAGGGGAAGGTGCAGCCGCCGTTTTTACCGATCTTGATACTCTGCAGAAAGTAATTGCCGAGCTGATCCAAGCCGATCTCGGGATTTCCATCAACATCAGCGGGCTGCTGGATGAAGTTCAGACCTGCTGCCGCAAGGTTGGCCTGGAGAGGCACAGCGGGGAGCACTCCCTCGGAATCTGGGGAGCAAAAGACCTCTTGCCCGAGAGGGAAATTCTGGAAGTGAACACTTTATGCGGCCATGGGTTGGTCTCTTTCAACCTCATCCGCAGGATGGTGGAATACGTGAGACTGCGGCGATTGACCGCCAAAGAGGCGGCGAAAACTATGGCCAAATGTTGTGAATGCGGGGCATTCAATCCGGTCCGGGCGGAGCAGCTGCTGGGAAAGATGGTAAAAAAAGAATAGGGGCAACGCTTCAAACTCTGTACGTGATCGCCCCGGCAATCGTATATGAGTTGATTAAAGAAGGAAAACATGATCAAGGAAAGCGCTGGAAAAATTTCTGATGAGCTTTACGCCCTGGGGAGCCCCGCTCTACCTGCCTATCTTCTCGTCGGCAAAACCCCGGTTCTCTTCGATGCCGGAATGACCTTCATGGGTCCCCTTTATCTGAGAGAATTGAAAGAACACCTGGGGGACGCCAACCGGCTGGCCTACTGCTTTCTCACCCATTCCCATTACGACCATTGCGGGGCGGCGCCTTTTCTGAAGGCAAACATCCCCGGTTTGAAGATCGCGGCCAGCAGCTTAGCGGGGGAAATATTCAGGAGGCCCAATGCCGTCCAGTTGATCCAGAGTTTGAGCCAAAGCATGGAGGAAGCCAACAGGGCCCAGATCGGCGATGCCGATGTAACCTTCCGGGGATTGGAATTGGACCGGACCCTTGAAGAGGGGGATGAAATTGTCCTGGAAGACGGGAACCAGATTCAAGTCATTGCCACCCCCGGACACACCCGGGACGCGGTTTCTTATTACCTCCCCCGGCTGAAAGCCTTAGTGGGCGGAGAGGCGGTGGGCAGTTTCGACCGCAACTTTGATGTCCACCCCGTATTCCTATCCAGCCATGGAGATTATTTATCCTCTCTTGAGAAGCTGAGTAAACTGGAGATTAACCTTCTGATGTTGGGACATTTTTACTACCTGACCGAAGGTGCTCAGACAATGATTGCCAAAGCGATCGAGGCCACCAAAACCTTCGGAAGAAGAATCGAAGAAGAGTTGAATTCTCTGGGAGGAGACCAGGAGGCAGTGGTCAAAAAAATATTTAAGAAAGACTATGTGGAGGAAAGACTGATCAAACAAGAAGAGAGACCCTTCCTCATCAACCTGAAAGCCCAGGTGAAAGCCGTGGCTGAAGGAAAGTAAGTTTGGAGCGTTCCTTTAACTTCTTGATGAGCCGTCATGGAAATTTGTAAGGCAATTTCGGAAAGGATGTCCCGCTTTCTGGTTTTTGAAAGAATTCGGAAATTTTATAGGAATACAATGTGTGATACCCCAAACGGCCATTGAGCATAAGTTAGAGCCCAATTTCATGGCCTAAAATTCGGTCCAATCCCGATTAAACCGATTCTTTC
>JAOUFX010000169.1 GCA_029857975.1 Deltaproteobacteria bacterium
CCGTAAGAAAGATATCATCATCAGCGGCGGGGAAAACATCTCTTCTCTGGAGATCGAACAGGTTCTCTACGGACATCCGGCCATTTTGGAGTGTGCCGTGATTGGGAAGAATGATGAAAAGTGGGGAGAGGTTCCCCTGGGCTTGGTAGTGCTGCGGGAAGGGTATCAGGTTACGCCCGAAGAAATTATTCAATATGGACGGGCAAACATGGCCCACTTTAAGGCGCCGCGCGAAGTCCGGATCTTGCCGGAATTCCCCAAAGGTGGAACCGGGAAAATATTAAAGTCAGTTCTTAGAGAAAAATATAAAAATTCATAATATATTTTGGATTTCAGATTTGAGATTAAAAAATGCGAATGTGGAGTTCGGAATGCGGAATACGGTGTTAACACGCTTAGCGCTATGCGCTATGCGCCCAGCGAATTAATAAGGAGTTTATTTTGCCTAAGACCATCGTAGATGTTTTAGAGGAAAGAGGATTCATCGAACAGATCACCGACACGGGATTAAGGGAAGCTGCTGCGCAGGAAACATTAAAATGCTACGTCGGCTTTGACCCTACGGCCCGGTCCCTTCACTTGGGGCATGTGATACCGGTAATGGGGTTGGCTCACTTTCAAAGGATGGGGCACATTCCAATCGTTCTCATCGGCGGTGGGACGGGGATGATCGGCGACCCCAGCGGCAAGACCTCCGAACGCCAGCTCCTTTCAAAGGAGGACGTGGAAGAAAATGCCCGGCGGCTTCAGGTCCAATTGTCTAAATTCTTCAGCTTCGAGGGACCCTACGGTGCCCTCATGCTCAATAACGCCGATTGGCTTTTACCCCTCAAGCTCGTCGATTTTTTGCGGGATATAGGCAAGCATTTTTCGATCAATGCCATGGTTGCCAAAGAGTCCGTCCGCTGGCGCCTGGAAGAGCGCGGTCAAGGGATTTCTTTCACGGAGTTCACCTACATGCTGCTCCAGGCCTATGACTTCTTCCATCTTTATGAACATCAGGGCTGTTCGGTGCAGGCGGGGGGGAAGGATCAATGGGGCAACATCACTGCGGGAATCGACTTGATCCGGCGCATGAGCGGCGGAAGCGCCCATGGAATTACCTTTCCGCTTCTGACTACAGCCACCGGAGTTAAAATCGGGAAAACGGAAGGGGCGGAAGGAAGCGATATGATCTGGCTTGATTCCCAGATGACTTCCCCCTACCGGATGTATCAATACTGGATCAACACCGATGACCGGGATGTAATAAAGTTCCTCAAGCTGTTCACTTTCCTCGAACTTAAAAGGATTGATGAACTGGAAAAAGCCCTGCAGCAGGACCCCGGCAAGCGAGAACCACATCGCGTCCTGGCCTTCGAGTTTACCAAATTGGTTCATGGGGAAAAAGCAGCGCGCGCGGTGCGCCGAGCTTCAGAAATTCTTTTCGGGAGCGAGGTACAGGAAGTATCCCCAGAAGTTATCGATGCTCTGGCGGCAGAGGTTTCCACTACGAAGGTATCCAAAAAGCATTTGCATGATGGAGTCCCCCTCGTGGATATTTTCATCGCGGCGAAACTCGCCAAATCAAAAAGATCGGCACGGGATCTGATCAGCCAGGGAGGGGCATATGTAAATAATGTGGCCTGGAGGGAAATAGAGGCGCGCGTGAACTTAAACCAAGTCCTTTCCGGCCGCGCCATTCTCCTGCGCAGCGGGAAGAAGACTTATCATCTACTGATGGTAGAATGAAGGGTGAACCTTTAAAAGAATCACTTGCAGAATGAAATTATTATTGACAATAGAATCAGGATGTGAAAGAAAAGAAAAAGACTCCCTTCTTTTCAGATTTTCAACGAAGAAATTTCTCATTCGGGAATCAAGCAACATTTTTCTCATGCCCTAAGGGAGGAAATTATGTTTAAAAATATCAGCATCGGGAGAGCGTTCATTTTGATGGAAAATCATAAAAACTTGTTTGCTGGGATGATTATTCTCGGGCTTCTTTTAAGTATCACCGGATGTGGTATGTTGGGGACAAAAGCCAAAACAGAAGCTCCTCCCGCGCAACCAACGGCACCCCCTCCTCCTTCCAAACCAGAGGTGCCGCCTACTCCTTCGGCAGCCCCTGCAGTATCCGTTCCCAAAGAAGCCCAACCACCAGTAACTTCCGCAGCGCCACCTGTTGAACCCAAAAAAGAAGAAGCGAAACCATCTCCCCCCCCAGCGCCTACAGAAATTTACGTAATCACTTTAAAAAATTCCAATGTCAGGGCAGAACCAGACCTGAAGAGCAAAGTCATTACCACTTTGAAAAAAGGAACCAAGGTTGAAAAAATCGGGCAATCCGGCAACTGGGCCAATGTAAAACTTCCTTCCGGGGAGACTGGCTATATATTTCATGAGTTAGTGAAGGAATTAGAATGACTCCAGGAGAATTTGAATTTCAAGAGACGTCATTCCCGCGCAAGCGGCAATCCAGAAAACAGACTGGACTCCCCCGTGTCAAGGACGGGGCAGGCTTGTCAAGCCCGGAATGACAGACCGTTCCCGACAGCTCTCCTTTGATCCCCCCCCGTAGAAGAAATTTTTCATCCGGGTTTAAAGAAAAATTGAAAATACCAGGAAACCGGGCTAATATATGCACATCGGCAATAAGGGATGCGGATTGCGAAATTTTTCTTCCAGGGGGAATTTAAGTGCCTAAGCCAATTGTTTCCATCGTCAAAGCCGGGGAAAACGTGGTGCTTGCGGTCCGGAAGGCTGTTTCCTTGGCTGGTGGATTGGATGGGATCGTGAATTCAGAAAGCAAGGTTTTAATCAAGCCTAATATTGCCAGCCGGGATAAATCCGGTTGCGGCAAAATAACGGACGCGCGAGTGACTCAGGCCATCACCAAAATGGTCCTGGAAAAAAGGCCCAAGAGCGTAATCATTGGGGAAGGATCCGCTGTGGGGTACGATTTCCCCGACCTTCAGGATACAATGAAAGCCCTGGAAGAATCGGGAACAAGGGAGGTGGCTGCGAAGCTCGGGGTGCCGCTGGTTGATTTAAATACGGACCGCCACCGGGAAGTGGAAGTCCCCAACCCCTTGGTGATGAAATCCGTAAAAATCGCCCAGACGGCCTTGGAAAGCGACGTGATCATTAGCGTTCCGGTGATGAAAACCCACATCCGGTCAGCGGTCACTTTGAGTGTGAAGAATATGAAAGGCGTTATGCCGGGAGCCGAAAAGAAAAAGACCCACCGCCTGGGTTTGGAATTGGCCATTGCCGATTTAAATTCGATCGTACGACCTCATTTTGCTGTCGTGGATGGCCTGATGGGGATGGAAGGGCTTTGGGAGTACCCTGATGATTGCGTTCCCATGGGCCTTGTTGGAGCGGGTAGAGATCCAATAGCCGTGGATAGTGTTTTTGCTCAGATCATGGGGATGGAGTCCAAAGAAATTATGCATCTTGTTTATTGCCAAGAAAAAGGGTTGGGAAAATGTGATCCAGGGAGGATTGAAGTGGCGGGGGTCCCCATTTCTGAGGTCCGCCGGCCATTCCAAACGGCCTTTGCAGTCATGCGTAAGCGTTATCCGGGATTGATCATTCAATCGGAGAAAGCCTGTACAGGATGCACCGGAGAGATCATCAGTCCCTTAATCTACATCCGGGAAGCTAAGCAGGTGGAAAAATTGAAGGGCCTTACAGTTATCATCGGAGAAGCACCGGAGCAATGGGAGGGTGAAAAGGTAGTGGCCATCGGAAAATGTGCCCAAAAACTGAAGGACCGTTTGCCATTTGTTCCAGGTTGTCCTCCCGCAGTTGATGCCATAACGGAAAAGATCTGTGAAGTGTGTGATATCGATGTGCAGCTGGTTTTTCAAAAAAAGGAAGAATTACACCGGACAAAATATGGGAAGTCATTACATTAGATTATAATCATTTACCGGAGAGCACAGCGCGGCATAGCCGCAACCAAAAATTTATTGGACGCAGATTAACGCAGATAAAATTAAAATATGTTTAATAAAATTTTAAGAAATTGAACATTAGTAGTACAGAGGACAAGACGGTGGAGTTTAAAATGGATAACGCTCTTGATCTTTTGATTCAAGGGGATCTCGTGCTGGAGGGTGGGGTTGCCGATGACTCGGCCGTGGGAGTCAAAGACGGGGTGATTGTAGGTTTATATACTTCACAAGAAAGTCCAATAGCGAAAGTAACGATCGATGCCAGCGGACTTTTTGTTTTTCCCGGTATTGTGGATGCTCATGTTCACTCCTTCAGCATTCCTGGCGTTGAAGGGTTTTTAGGTTCAACTCCCGCTGCAGCCGCCGGAGGAGTCACAACCTTCATCGAAATGCCCTACGATGCCGGTGCCCCCACCACTTCTCCAGAAGCTTTCCGGAAAAAGATTGCGCGAATCCACCGCGAGGCCATGGTCGATGTCGCCCTGCTGGCCACCTTAAAAAAGGAAGGCTCCCCGGATGTTATTTTCCCCCTAGTGAAATTGGGAGCATGCGGGTTCAAGCTCTCCTTATTTGAGACAGACCCGGAACGGTTTCCCCGAATCGCCGACGGAATTTTATGGGATATTCTGCCGGCGATCGCCGCTTGCCAAATTCCGGTAGGATTCCACGCGGAAAATGACGAGATCATCTTGCATTTAATCCGCCAATACCGTCAGGACGGAAAAGTTTACCCCAGGGCCCACGGCGAGACCCGCCCCGTAAGCAGCGAGACCACAGCCGTTCTGAAACTTTTGGAATTGGCCCTTTGGACTGGCGTCCGCCTCCATCTTTATCACATGAGCCACCCGCGTTCCATTCATTTGCTCCGAAAGTTTCGGGAAGAAAGGGTAGATGTTACCGCGGAAACCTGTCCGCATTATCTGCTTCTGGCCGAAGAAGAGATGGATCGACTCAAGGCCTTGGCCAAGATTAACCCACCGCTTAGATCGCGGGAGGCTTTGGAGGAAATGTGGGATCTGTTAAAAGACGGATATATTGATATGGTTACCTCCGACCACGCCCCTTGGCCGATAGAACGAAAACAGGACCCTGACATATTTGCCAATGCTTCAGGTGCTCCGGGGATTGAGACCCTCTTACCTGTAATGTTCAACGAAGGGGTTGTTAAACGAAATTTTTCCCCGGTTCAACTGGCCCGAATTCTATGTGAACAGCCAGCCAGGCGTTTCAAACTATATCCGAGAAAAGGGCATATCGCCTTGGGAGCCGATGCTGACTTTGCCATTGTTGATCCCGATAGGATTTGGACAATTCAGGGAAGTGAGATGCACTCATCGGCGCAATGGACGCCTTACGAAGGGTTGGCCGTCCAAGGAAAAGTGGTGCGCACGATTCTCAGGGGCAAAATCATTTACGATGGCCAAGAAATAACCGCCCAACCCGGCGATGGGCAGTTCATCGCTGCGATGGGGGAGTGATGGCTAAGGCAACCGTTCAGATTCAAGAGAGCCGCTTACGCCAGGATCTTCTGGATCTGGCCCGATTCGGAGAAGATCCCGGTAGGGGGATTACGCGGACAGCCTTAAACGATGCCGACCTGGCGGCGCGGCAATGGTTTAAGGAACGAATGCGGGAGGCGGGACTTAAAGTGCATGAGGATGCCGCCGCCAACCTCATTGGCAGAATAGACCCGGCTGCCGGCCCAACCGACCGACCCTGTATCGCCACGGGATCGCACATCGACACGGTTGTGCAGGGGGGCAAATTTGACGGGGCGTTGGGAATTTGCACCAGTCTCGAGGCCCTGCGGGCGATTCGGGAAAGCGGGTTTGCCCTCCCTTGCCCTTTGGAACTGCTGGTTTTTACCGATGAGGAGGGGGGCCATTTTGCCGGGACATTTGGTAGCCGGGCGATGTTTAACCTTTTGCAAGAAGGAGAAATGGAAAAATCCAGAGGGGCCGGAATGAGCAGCCTGGCGCAGGATTTAAAGCGAATGGGTAAGGATCCCCAAAAAATTTATCAGGGCATCCGTTCACCCTCCGAATTTCGAGCTTTTCTGGAAGTGCACATCGAGCAAGGGCCTGTGCTGGAATCGATGGATATTCCCATGGGAATCGTAGAAGGAATCGTTCACCTTGGCCGGTATCTCATCCGGGTTGAAGGAAAGGCGGGGCACGCCGGAACAACGCCCATGCACCTTCGCGATGATGCCCTGGTAAAGGCAGCCGAAATCATTACCGCCGTAAACGAAGCAGTCCGATCGGGCGGGCCCGAAATCGTGGGTACGATCGGGGAAATCGGTGTCCACCCGGGAGTCATCAACGTTATTCCCGGTGAAGTGGAAATGGCGCTTGATCTCCGCTCCATGAAAGAAGCAACTCTGGCATCCGTCAAAAAAAAGATCGATGAAATCGTGCATTCCACGGGCAATGCTAAAATAGAAACCATCCTTACCAAGGGAGGAGTAAAGATGGATCCGGAAATCATGGAGGCCATCGAACTTTCCTGTCGTCAGCGGGGGATCCCTTTTCACCGGATGTGGAGCGGAGCCGGCCATGATGCTATGACCTTCCCTACCCAGCACATTCCAACGGGTATGATCTTTGTCCCCTGCGTGGGAGGGGAAAGCCACTGTCCCAATGAAGACATCCGCTTCGAAGACG
>JAOUFX010000170.1 GCA_029857975.1 Deltaproteobacteria bacterium
AGAAAAAAAACTCCTCGTAAAAAAAATTACCCCCCCGGATCTCTTGCGCCGAGCCTTATATTTCTACCAGGCCCGCCTCTATGAAGTGGCGTTGAGTGAGATAGAACGGCTCGAAGGCTTTCCTCTTCCTACCTATCCGCAAAGCTACGCCGGTGAATTCTGGATCGATGAACTCTACTTTCACCGGGGGATGTGCCTTTTCTTCCTGAAGCAATATTCGCCAGCCATCGAGGCCTTTCGGGTTGTGGTCCGCCATTCCCGGAATGAGGGGATGGCTGAAAGATCGCTTTTCTGGACAACCCGGGCACTTTTTCGTCTGGGGCGCAAAGAGGAAGCCCTCAATACCTTTTTCTTTTTTCAAAAGACTTATCCGCAAAGCCCCTTCATGGACCGGGCCCTTTACTTGAAAGCCCAGATTTTCGATGAGGGGGGGGATATTGCCCAGGCGATAGCGATTTACCGTGAATTAGCGGAAAAGTTTCCGCAGAGCTCCCTGCGATTCCAGGCTAGGTGGCAATCGGGGTGGCTCCTCTTTAAAAACCAAGAATGGCGAGAGGCCATCCAAGCTTGGGATTTTCTGCAAACCCTGCACCCCCATTCCCCTTGGCCCGAGAAGGTGGCGTATTGGAAAGGCCGAGCCTTACTGGCTCTGGGGCGTACTCAGGAAGCCGAAGAAAATTTTCAAAAGCTTCTGAATCATTACCCAACTTCTTATTACAGCCGGTTGGCCTCAAACCGGGGGGAATCTTTCCAGGCTGCGAAGGGATTTTCGGCTCCCCTGCAAGATCAGCCTTTGGGGCTTCTCCTCGAGGGGAAAAGCCAGCCCCCGGGATATGAAAGTGAGCACTTAGAAAAGGGTAGGCTTTTGGCGCGTATGGGATTGGTACCGCAAGCCATGGAAGAACTTGAAGTTGCCGAAGAGGAAGGGAAAAAGGCTGAGGGAATCCAGAAGGAAATTTCTTACCTCTACCGCGAAGTGGGAGAATACCATCGTTCCGCTCTTTTGGTGCGCAGGAACTTCAACCTCAAACCCCTGACCGGCCGCCCTTTGAAAAAGGATCAAGACCTTTATCTCTTGGCGTACCCTCTGGGCAATCCTTTTTGGGTCAACCCGTACGCCCAGGATCAAAACCTGGACCCGGCACTGCTAAGTGCAGTCATTTTGGAAGAAAGCCGGTTTAACCCGCAAGCGCTTTCCGTGGCAGGCGCTCGAGGATTGATGCAGATCATACCCCGCACCGGCCATCAGATCGCCCGGCGGTTAAAATTGCATCCTTTTTCCGTCGGGCTCCTTTTTGAACCCGAAATGAATTTGCGCCTCGGAAGTTGGTATCTTGCCCATTTGCTGCAAGAATTCGAAGGGAAAGAAGCGTTAGCGCTGGCGGCCTATAACGCCGGCCCGCAGGCAGTCCGTGATTGGGTAACCCCAAAAAACACGCTGCGGGAAGATGAATTTGTTGAAAATATTCCTTATCGGGAAACGAGGAATTACGTAATCCGTGTGCTCAGCAGCGCCCGGGTGTACCGGTTGCTTTACGGCTTCCCACCCCAAAAGAGCGGCTCCTGAAAAGTCTTTTAAAACAAAACTTTGCGTTCATGACCAGCCAAGTAGTTTAACGGCTCCACCGCAGCCCAGGCAGCCCGCTTCATGGAAATGAGGTGGGAAATGGAAAAAGTATTCCGCAAGATGGCAGCCACTCCTTCCCAGCCGATCTGGGACCAGGCATAACCCACCTTGTAAAGCTCGGTAAACTCCCGGTAAAAATCAGCCAACTTGAGTTTCGTGGGTAGCACGGCGTGGACGTAATCGAAAAGTTCATAGTTGGTGGTAACTAACTTTTCCTTAACGCGGGCAAAGAGTTCTGTGCCCGGAAGCGGCGTTAGAATCGTTATGGAAGGAGAATAGAGCTTGCGGTCGAGAATATACTGGCGCAGTCGACGAAAGTCATTTTCCTGGAAAGAGGGGTCGATGATGAAAGCGGCGATGACTTCCATTCCATGGGCCCGGAGGATCTTCAGGGCCTCTTCGTTGTTCTGGACTGAGTTGTGCTTGTTCAGCCGGCCAAGATCCTCTTCATCGATCTTCTCAAATCCAATGTAAACTTTCCAGAACCCGGCCTTTCTCAGAAGAGGAATGACCTCGGGGTGCTGGACGATCGCGTCGCTGCGCGCCTGGAACATGAAGCGCTTCTTGATCCTGTTCCCGATGAGTAGCTCAGCGATGCGCTTGGCCCGGGGCACGTTGATGAGGAAGTTGTCATCCGCCAGGAAAATGTACTTATCCCGAATGGTTTGAATTTCCTCCAAAACCCGCTCCGGGCTCTTCATGCGGCATTTGCCCTGGAAAAATTTCCAGACGCTGCAGAAATCACAGCGGTAAGGGCAGCCGCGGGCCGTCTCCATGATGGAGAAGGGTTTTTGGAAACCCAAGTGGTAATGGAACCGGTAGCGCTGGGTGAGGTGGCGTGCCGGGAAGGAAACCTTATCCAGGTTGGCAATCAAAGGACGTTCGGCAGTAAAGTGAAGGCCCGACGGTTCATTCAAGGCCATCCCGGGAATGGTTCGAAGATCATCCCCGTTTTCCCATGCCCGGACTATGTCGCGGATGGCCACCTCTCCTTCGCCGATTACCACTCCGTTGATTAAGGGATTGAAAAAATCTTCGGGGGAAAGAGAGGCGTGGTGGCCACCGATAAATACGGGAACATCCTGCCGCCAGTTTTTGATCCCGGCGGCAATTTCCCGGGTCTGATAGACATCAATGGTGAAGGAGCAGTTGATCCCACAGAAGTCTGGCTGAAACTCATGCAAAACTTGCGACAAATGGTTTTCCAGCCGCAGGTCTAAAATTTTAACCGTGTGCTCGGTCAAGCTTCCGGCGATTGTCTCCAGGCCTAACGGCTCCACAACAGCCAGGCTCTGGAAGCCGAGACATCGATCCTGCGATGGCTGGATGAGTAAAATGTTCATTTTTCAGATCCTTAGCAAAAGGCGGTTTTTTCAAAAAAAGGTCCCTTGTAATGGCCTCCATTACAAGGGACCTATCGCCAACTGGCGGGGTCGACGGGATTCGAACCCGCGGCCTCCGGCGTGACAGGCCGGCGTTATAGACCAGCTTAACTACGACCCCGGTAGGCGGAACAGGGATTGAACCTGTGACCTCCCGCGTGTAAGGCGGGCGCTCTCCCCAACTGAGCTATCCGCCCTGAGTATTACATATCTCCTCACCTTTAAAAATTATAGCATAATTCTTCAGGGAAGAGGGAGAGTTTGGCGCGAGGAAGCCCTTGTGCGGAGGCTTCAAGGCCTCATTTTACCGCTGATTTTAAAGCAGCTCCCGCCCGGAATTTGGGCACATTCGCTGCCTTGATGTTGATCTTTTTGCCGGTTTGAGGGTTTCTTCCTTGGCGGGCAGCCCGGCGGAGGACTGCAAAGGAACCAAAACCAACCAGGGTGACCCTCTCCTTCTTTTTCAAGGCGGCAGTTACACTCCCCAGGAAAGCTTTCAATGCTTTTTCGGCGGCAGATTGGCTAATGCCTGCCTTTTTGGCCATAGCCTTACTTAAATCACTTTTGGTCACGGTCGGGCCCTCCTCTCATACCAAAGATGATTCAAAAACATTTTATTCTCTACCATGTTAATTTTTTTTGTCAAGGGAAATTCTTACCCGGGACCGGGAATGATTGCTCAGGCTGACTCGGCCTTTTTCTCGTAAAGGACGATCGGCTTTTCTTTGCGGAGAATGGTTTCTTCGTTAATGATACATTCCTTAATGTTGGTTTGCGAAGGTAAATCGTACATGATGTCAAGCATGATGGATTCCAGGATGGAACGCAAACCTCGAGCTCCGGCCTTGCGTTTTAAAGCTTCTTTGGCGATGGCCACGAGGGCTCCGTCAGTGAAACGCAGTTTGACCCGCTCAAATTCGAAGAGTTTTTGGTATTGCTTAATCAGAGCGTTCTTTGGTTCTCGCAGGATGGAGACTAAAGCGGTTTCGTCTAAATCGTCCAGAGTGGCGGTCACAGGCAACCGCCCTACAAATTCGGGGATGAATCCGAACTTGAGCAGGTCCTCCGGCTGCATTTCCCCCAGCAACTCTCCCAGACGCCTTTCGGAGCGGCTTTTGATGTTTGCCCCAAAACCCATGGTCTTAGACCCGATGCGCTGCTCAACAATCCGATCCAAGCCAACGAAGGCGCCGCCGCAGATAAACAGGATATTTTGGGTGTTCACCTTGATGAAGTCTTGTTGGGGATGCTTCCGGCCTCCCTTAGGGGGGATGTTGGCGATGGTCCCTTCGATGATTTTCAACAGGGCCTGTTGGACTCCCTCGCCGGATACGTCGCGGGTGATGGAGGGGTTCTCAGATTTGCGGGAAATTTTATCAATCTCATCGAGGTAGACGATTCCGCGCTGGGCTTTTCCCGCGTCGAATTCGGCGGCCTGGAGGAGGTTGAGGATAATATTTTCCACATCTTCCCCGACATAACCAGCTTCGGTTAGGCTGGTGGCGTCGGCGATGGTAAAGGGCACATTGAGGATACGGGCCAAGGTCTGGGCCAGTAAAGTTTTCCCTGAGCCGGTAGGGCCGATCAGCAGAATGTTGGCTTTTTGTAGCTCGACCCCGTCCAATTCCAGGCGAGAATCGATTCTTTTGTAGTGGTTATGAACGGCCACGGCCAGTATTTTCTTGGCCCGCTCCT
Source organism: Deltaproteobacteria bacterium (assembly GCA_029857975.1). The sequence goes on from JAOUFX010000170.1 coordinate 4,705, forward strand.
GGCCGATAACGTACTGGTCAAGGATGGCCTTAATCTCCGAAGGCCTGGGAACGGCCAGTTTGCGCAGGGCAGCTTCTTCTTTCTCCACTTCTTCGACAATGATGTCATTGCACAGGGCCACACATTCATCGCAGATGTACACCGCCGGCCCAGCGATGAGCTTCTTCACTTCCTCCTGGCTTTTGCCGCAAAAGGAGCAGAAGAGCGATCCCAAACGGTCCGGTATTTTTCGATCGACCATGGCAGAGTCTTTTTTAAAACTACCCGCTTTTGGGGAGTTCCTTCTTGAAGATGACTTCGTCGATCAAGCCGTATTCCTTGGCTTGTTCCCCGTTCATAAAAAAATCTCGTTCCGAATCCTTCTCAATTTTTTCGATAGGCTGTTGGCTATGGCGGGCCAAGATTTGATTGATTTCGTCTTTCATCCGCAGGATTTCTTTGGAGTGAATGGCGATGTCTGTGGCCTGTCCTTGCACCCCGCCCATGAGTTGGTGGATAAGGATGCGGGAGTGGGGGAGAGCAAAGCGTTTCCCGGGTTCGCCAGCCGCCAAAAGCACGGCAGCCATGCTGGCGGCCTGCCCCATACAAAGGGTCGAAATTTTGGGCTTGATGTATTGCATGGTATCGTAGATGGCCAACCCTGCAGTCACCAAACCCCCTGGGGAGTTGAGGTAGATATGGATGTCTTTATCGGGGTCTTCAGCCTCCAGGAACAAAAGCTGGGCAATGATCAGGTTGGCCAGGTAATCATCGATGGGCGTTCCGATGAAAATAATCCGGTCTTTCAGGAGACGGGAATATATGTCATACGCCCGTTCCCCCCGGGAGGTCTGTTCGATAACCATGGGGATGAGATTCATTCTGTTACCTCCGGAAAAGCCTCTACCGGTGTCGTTGGAAGGGCATTGATCCCTGTCCTTATTTTAGCTTGACTCATTAGAAAATCAAGGGTTTTTTCCTCTAGCATTTGCGCCCGTAGATCTTCCCCCAGGTCTTTTTTTTGGTAGAAATTTTTTACTGCTTCCACGCGCTGGTTGGTCTGGGCTGCCAGCTTCTCAAATTTTTCTTCTATTTCGGCTTCCCTGACCGATAATTTTTCCACCTCAGCGATCTTCTCCAGGATCAGGCTGCCCTGTACGTCCCTTTCCGCCATTGGTTGGAAAGACTCACGGAGTTTCTGGCGGTCTACATTGGCTTCCTCGAGCTTCATTCCTTGCCGGGCCAAGCGGATTTCAGTTCTGGAAATGAGGTTTTGCACCTGCCGTTCGACCATGCTTTTGGGTACGGAGAATGGGTGTCTTTCTATGAGGAGATCGAGGATTTTCCCCTTGGCGGCCTGATGGGCTTGGTCTTTTTTCTGTTCTTCGAGGGTCTGGCGCAGCCGGGCTTTAAGGTCGGCGAGGGAATTGTAATCGCCAACGTCTTTGGCCAATTCATCATCCAGAGGGGGAAGAATCTTCTCTTTGATTTCTTTGACTTTGAGGTGGACATGGATTTCTTTGCCGGCCAGTTCTTTCTTGGGATAATTTTCGGGTAGAGTAAGGGGGATATCTTTCTCCTCGTTTTGGGAAAGGCCGATTAACTGCAGGTCTAAATCTCCGACCAACGTTTTGGAAGCAGCTTCCACGAGATGGTTGTTGACCTGCCATCCCTCTAAGGGCTTTCCCGACAGGCTGCCCTCAAAATCGAGGATGACAAAGTCTTTCTCCTGGATGGGGCGAGGTACATCCAGGGGTTTCAGTTGGGCATGGGAGTCCTGAAGAATTTTGAGTTGGGCTTCGACTTCCTCGTCAGAAACGCTGACTAAGGGCATCTCTACTTCCAACCCCAAGTATCTATCAACCGTGACTTCAGGTTTCACTTCAACCGTAACGGTATAAGTAA
>JAOUFX010000171.1 GCA_029857975.1 Deltaproteobacteria bacterium
AGAAAAGCCCGTGAGAATATTGGCGGCGAATCCGCGGTGGACTTCGAAAAATTTCCCTCCATCCACCACTCGTTTGACCACCTGGCGCATGTCATAAGCCTTCTTGGGATCCTCGGGGACGAGAGTGCGCAACGATTCATCTTCCCGCCCCGGATCATCTCCCGTATCCACTCGGGGGGGGTCCTGGCGATTATTCAAAGGGAGGAAGCTTAAAAGCTCCTTGATCATCTCCATACATTCCTGCTCGTTCACTGCCTGGAAGTGGGCCACACCGCTGATCTGCGCCTGCACGGCGGGTCCCCCCAGCTTTTCCTTGGTGATCTCTTCCCCGGTAACGGCTTTGATGACTGCCGGCCCCGTCAGGAACATAGCGGAGATATCCTTGACCATGAAAATAAAATCTCCCAGCGCAGGAGAGTAGACGGCCCCCCCTGCGCAGGGTCCCAAGACGGCAAAGATTTGGGGGACCACTCCCGAGGCCATCACATTTCTCTGGAAGATGTTCCAGAAAGCGAAATTTCTCACACCCTCGCTGACCTTGGCTCCTCCGGAGTCATTGAGCCCGATCACCGGAACCCCGTTTTGAATGGCCAGATCGATGACCTTGCCCATCTTCCGCGCTTCCCTCTCCCCTAAGGAGCCGGCCTCAACGGTAAAATCCTGAGAATAGAGGTAAACCGGCCTGCCCTGGATCTGCGCTGCGCCGGTGATCACTCCCTGCCGGGTGGTCACCTTTCCTTTCAGCTTGCCGAATTTCGGGGGGAAGCTTTCCACGAAAGCATCCAGTTCCTCAAAGCTTCCCGGATCGACCAGCAAGTCGATCCTCTCCCGGGCGGTCAATTTCCCGGCGGCATGTTGTTTTTTCTTGGCCTCCTCCGTATCCGCCAGTGTTTTTCTTTTTTCCCTAAGCTCTTCTACTCGGGTCTCACTCACTTTATTTACCCCTTAAAAGATCGGTTAAGTTGGAAATTTTTTTCACTTTCTCCAGGTTCTCCACGATCCCAATGGTCTTTTCCCGCTCCTTTGGGGTTTGGATTCCCTTCACACATTGACGGTATTTATCCCTGACTTCTTCAGAAGAAAGGGGATTCTCCGGAGTCCCTTTGGCTTCATCCACGGTTTTCGTAAATTCCTTTCCATCTTTCAAAAGAACTTTCACCGTGGTGGAAGGGTTGCCTGAATTCTCGATCGTATTCAGGTCGGGGCGGACGGAGAAGGTAACTCTTTTGATCATTTCCTGGATTTTCGGATCTTGAACTTTCTGGTCTTTGAAGAAGGGGAGTCCCACTTTCCTTTCCAGCAGGGCGAGGGCCATGCAGAATTCCATGCTGAATTTTCCCTGGAGAGCCGTTCGCGGCCGGGAATGAATAAGCATCTGGGGGGTGGTGTAGCTTCCGGCGCAGGAAATGGCCTCCACTTCTTCGGGTCGAATATCGTTCTGCTCGACCATCTCCAGTATGGCATCGATGGCCGGATGGGTCCGGGCGCAGCTCGGGTAGCGCTTCAGCCCCACCCCCGGAGAAACGATATCGAAGGGGTCTCCCAGCCGGGATACGATTTTACTCAAATCGTATTTTTCCGCCCCGGCAAATGCATGGGCAAAGCCGAGCTTGCCCTCCACAATCCCTCCATCGGCCGTATATCCCCGTCGGGCCAGCTTGGCGGCAACCACCCCGTTCTCCGCGGCATGCCCGGCATGGAGGGGTTTGGTCATGGTTCCAAAATTCTGCCGCAGGCCGGAGGCCAGAGAGGCGGCAATCCCCAAAGCGAGGCATATTTTTTCTGGGGGCAGCTTGAGGAGTTTGGCCGAAGCCGCTGCCGCGCCCATGGTGCCCAGAACGGCCGTGGGGTGCCAGCCGTTTTCGAAGAGATGAGGATTGATCCCGGCCCCCAGCTTGGCTTCTACCTCCAAGCCGACGATAAACGCCTGCAAGACCTCTTTCCCCGACCCTTTCATCTCTTCGGCCACGGCCAAAGTAGCCGGAAGTACCGGAACTGTGGGATGGCCGCGCATGGAGCGGTTGATGTCATCATAATCAAGAGCATGGCCAAAGGTGCCGTTGGCCAGTGCGGCGAGAGGAGCGGAAGTCTTGAACTTCTTGCCCCAGACACTGGCTCGGGGTTGCCCTCCCGTATCCTTGATAAATTCGGTCATGATCTTGGCCATGGGATCCCGCGAGCCCGCCTGGGCAACTCCCAGGCAATCCAAAATGACCTTCTTGCCCATCTCCTTTGCTTCGTTGGGAATTTGATCCAGCTTGGTTTGAGCGATAAAGTCCGCTAATTTTTTGGTTACTTCCATTGGTTTACCCTCCCCCTATGCAAATTGACTGGATCAGAAATCCCCCCTCCCCCCTGTTTAAAGGAAGGGTGGGGGGTTTTGAAGTTTGGTTTGGAAATCGGTAATTACTCGGACAGCTTGATGGCTCCCTTCTGTTTTAAGGCATCAATCTTCTCCCTTGAGCACCCGAGAATGTTAGTAAGGACCTCCCGGGTGTGTTCCCCCAATTGGGGCGGGCGGGTAAAGGCATTGGCCGGAGTTTTTTCCATTTTCAAAGGATTGCCAATGGTCTTGATCTTTTCCTTGGCCGGTCCTTCAGTCTCGACGATCATCTCTCGGGTCAAAACCTGAGGATCAGACAGAACCCGATCCAACGTATTAATGGGCCCTGCGGGCACTCCAGCCTTGTGAATCGCTTCCAGCCACTCATCGCCGCTTTTGGTTTGCAAATGACTTTCCATCATGGGGATCAAAAGGGATTTGTTTTCCAGGCGGGCGTTGCGGCTGGCAAAGCGGGGATCCTCTGCCCATTCGGGCTTCCCCATGGCCCGGCAAAGCCTCTGAAAATGATGGTCCTGGTGAGCTACGATCACGATCTGGATATCTTTGGTCTTAAAGGCCTGATAGGGAACCAGAGACTGATGTCCCGAACCGATCGGGCCGGGAATTTTCCCGGAATGGAAGTAATATTGGGCAATATAGGTTAATAGATAAACCTGGCCGTCCAGCAGGGAGACCTCCAGTCGCTGCCCCTGCCCGGTCTTCTGCCGGTGAATATAAGCGGCCAGGATTCCATGCACGGCCAGCAATCCTCCCACCAGGTCGCCGAGGGGAATTCCCGCCCGGACAGGAGAGCCCCCGGGCTCGCCCGTAATGGACATACCCCCGCTCATGGCCTGGACAATGAGGTCATAGCCTGGCCGGTCCCGATACGGTCCCGTGTAGCCAAAAGTAGAAATCGAGCAGCAGATAATCTGCGGATTGTAGCGTTGCAGATGTTCGTAATCGACCTGCAGGCGCTCCAGAACTCCGGGGCGGTAGTTGTCATAAACCACATCGGCCTTCTTGACCAGGTCATAGAAAACCTCACGCCCTTCCGGAGACTTGAGGTTGAGGACAACGCTCTTCTTGTTGCGGTTGATCGACCAGAAATAAGCACTGTTCTCGCCATAGTAATAAGGAGGGGCTACCCGCGTCTCATCTCCGTCTAAAGGTTCAATTTTAAGAATTTCCGCTCCCAAATCCCCCATCAACATAGAGCCGGAAGGGCCGGCCAGCATCATGCTCAGGTCGATAATGCGGATGCCTTGAAGAGGACCTTTGCTTTCTCCTTGGTCTGCTGCCATAATCGATTCTTCTCCTTTTCCCTAACCAAGATAAGGGTTCGATGATTCCAGGATTCAAGTGTTCTCGTGAAAAAATTTATGCTTGTTTTTGGCCCTTGAATCCTCGATCCCTTGAATCCTTGAACCCCGGTTCTTACAGCGCTGCCGCCTGGTATTCGCCAAAGACTTCCCGTAGAGTGTCGCAGATCTCCTGCACGGTGGCGTAGGCCTTCACGCATGCAATCAACGGGGGAAATAAATTGGTTTCTTCTTTGGCGGCCACGGCCTTCAATTCCTTGAGTAATCCGGCCACTTTTTTGTTGTCCCGGTTCTTCTTCACCTCTTTCAGTCTTTCGATCTGGTTGCGTTCGGCATTATCCCGCCGTTCGGGATCATAGGGGTGAGGAACCAAACGGGTGGTCTGGACCTCAAGCTCCCCCTCGCCCGTATAGCAGTTGACCCCCACAATCAGGTCTTTTCCTTCCTCCAGCCTTTTCTGCCTCTCATAGGCGCTGCGGGCCACCTCCCTTTGCAAGTACCCGTTTTCAATCGCCCCCACAGCCCCGTTCATGGATTGAATCTTCTCCCATTCACTCCAGGCGGCATTCTCGATTTCGTCCGTTAGGGACTCCACGTAATAAGACCCGGCCAGTGGATCCATAACATCTACCAGGCGAGCTTCGTTTTGCAGGATGCGAGCCGCATCCTCGCTGAGCTGAATGGCTTCTAAGCTCCAGCCCAAACCTATGGGTTCATCAAAAGGAGGATTGCAGTTGGGTGGACCACCGGCTAAAGCCGCGGCGATTCCGCCGACGATGGATCGGGTTAAATTGTTGAGCGGGCGTTGAACCGTACAGTTCACCCGCCCACAATGGGCAGTGGAAGCCACCCGCAGCAGCATGGATCGTTCATTCTTCGCTCCGAATTTCTCCTTCAGGATTTTGGCCCACATTCTTCGAGCTGCGCGATGGAAGGCGACCTCCTGGAAAAATTCCATGGACCCGCCGAAAGCATTGAAACTGAACCGCGGGGCAAAGTCATCCACGTCAAGGCCGGCTTTAACCCCTTCCTGCAGGTAAGCTGTGCCGATGGCCATGCTGATCGCCAGGTCCTGCTCCCGGGTTGCCCCCGCCTCGCGCACGTGGAATCCCCCCATGCTGGTGATGTTCACGTTGGGAAGGTGTTCGGCAAAAAACACCAGGCTGTCGCGGAACATGCGCATAGAATGGCGGGGGGAGAAGATGTACGTTCCCCGGGCGACAAATTCTTTCAAAATGTCGTTTTGGGGCGTGGCCCGGATTTTTTCCCAGGGGATGCCCCGTTTGTCCGCCAGAGCCAAATACATGGACATAATGATATTGGCCGGGGCGTTGATGGTAAAGTTCGAGGCCGTCCGGTCGATGTCATTCTCCCCGGAAAAAGCCTCAAAGATGATCTCCATATCCTGCAGGGTATCGACCGCCACCCCCACCCGGCCTACTTCCCCTGCGGCCAGAGGGTTATCCGAGTCATACCCGCACTGGGTGGGCAGGTCGAAAGCGATATTCGGTCCGGCCCGCTGTCCTAACTGTTTCATATGGAGATAATAATCCCGTGTATCTTCAGCGGAGCCGTAGCCCGAATAGCGGCCGGCCCGGACCAATCCCGGGGCCTGCGCGATGGAACCGGAGCCCCTCTCCCCGGTCCGGTAGGGAAAGGTCGGAAATGTACCCGCCGTGAAGGGATATTGCCCGGGAAAGCCTACTTTTTCCAGGAAATTGAATTCTTCGCCGGCATCTAAGGGGCTGTAAACCCGGGTCGGAGCTTCTTTTAGCTTGAACCGCTCCAGAGCCGGTTTGAGCGTTGTTTCCTTCCATTTCTCCCTTGCTTCAAGGATCTTTGGCCAATCATCCTTTCTTTTCATATTGAAAAATCTCCCTCCTATTTTTTCTTCTTCGCTCCCATTTTATCCAGGAAACTCTTGTAAAAAGCAGACTGACCCGGCATTTCCTTTTCCAATTCCTCTTGATTTTTATAATCATAAGGAAGGTTGAGATTGGTTAGGAGCTTTTGAAAGGCGGAACTTTCGGTGACTTTCTTGAAAGTTGTGCTTATCTTTTGGTAGATATCTTTGGGCAAACCCTTGGGTGCGACCAGAATGTAACCCAGCGCGGGGGCGTCCTGGCAACCCAGCTCTTTCAGGGTCGGGATATTGGGATAATTAGGATCCCGCTTTTCCGTATTATAAACGAGGAGCATCCGGAATTTTTCCTGCGTTAAATACTGGATGTGTTGGCCGGCCCCGGCGACAAAGTCGGTATGTTTGCCCAGCAGGGCGGTGTTGGCAGGCGCTCCTCCTTTGAAAGGAACATGCTTAAATGTCAACCCTTTGCATTGGGCCAGGAGCTCCACGGCCAGCTGCTGTTGCGTATATAAGCCGGAAGAGCCATAAGAAAGACCCGGGTGCGCTTTGGCGTAGGCGATGAATTCGTCAATCGTTTTGAGGGGGGATTCATTCAGTACGCAAAGGCCGCCGATATAGCGGCTGTATTGCATGATCAACGTCAAATCTTTGAAAGGATCATAGCCAATTTTCAACATATGGGGCCGAACGGATATGACGCCGGTGGAAACCACCCCCAGGGTATACCCGTCAGGTTTCTTGCTGGCCACCAGGGCGGTGGCAACCGTGGCTCCCCCCCCCGGCTTGTTCTCCACGACCACCGGACTGCCCAGCAACTTTTCAGCGCCGTCGGCTAAGGCCCTGGCTGTCAAGTCAGTGGTGGCTCCGGCTGCATATCCGCAGTAGATGGTGATGGGTTGCTCCGGGTATCCGGGGAATGCCGGCGCAGGGAAGGAAATCAGGCAAGCCAGGATCATCCCGGCTACAAACCATGCTGTGAAACCGTTTCTCCTTGATGATTGCATATTGTTACCTCCTTTCGTTTTTGCAAAATCCGGGGCTCTTTAG
>JAOUFX010000172.1 GCA_029857975.1 Deltaproteobacteria bacterium
AGGCCTGCCGAATATTTCCAGTAATGACCCGGATCGCCTGGAGGGCAAGGGTATCGGTTATAGGTTGAGCTTTAACCGAGACAAAAGCCTCAATGGCGTGGGTGAGGGCATCGAGACCGGTGGCCGCTGTAATTCCCTGGGGCATCGGCAGGGTCATCAAAGGATCAACCAATGCCACCTTCGGCATGATATTGGGGCTGGCAATGAGCATCTTTACGTCCCGGGTGGTGTCGGTGATGATGGTAAACTGGCTAACTTCGCTGCCCGTTCCGGCCGTAGTCGGGATCGCAATCAGGGGGGCCCCCGGCCGAGGAATTTTATTCGCTCCGGCAAAGTCACTCATCTTTCCCGGGTTTGTGGCCAGGGCCGCAATGCCTTTGGCCGCATCGATAGGGCTGCCCCCTCCCACGGCAATCAAAATTTCTGCCTGGACTTCCTTGAAAATCTTCAGGCCCTCTTCCGTAAAATCTATTATGGGCTCGGAAATTACCTTGTCGTAAATGGCAAAAGAAATTCCCGCCATTTCTAACGAATTTTTAATGTCGTTGAGAAGACCCATTTTCTCCAGAGCTACATCGGTAACGATCAGGGCTTTTTTTCCGAGGCCCTTGGCGAAGGAACCCACCTCTTTGGCAGCTCCGGGCCCGTTCACGATTACAGACGGAGTTTTAAATTGATAGGTCTGGGCCATCATTTCAATTTCCTCCTCTCCTTTCGAATTTTAAAGATATCCACGATCCCATTTTTCGCATTGAAATCTTTCACATATCCGATCGATTCGTTAAGATCTGTATTTATCAATCCAGGCTGGCTTACCTGATACCCGGGTAAAGCTGTTTCGGCAGCCAGAGGGAAATTTCTGGAATGTAGGTGATGATCATCAAGCTGGTGATGGCAATCAGGATCCAGGGCACCACCGCCCGAACCACTTCCATGTAGCTCTTGCGAAAAGCTCCGCTGGCCACAAAGAGGTTCAGACCAAAGGGTGGGGTTATGTTTCCCATATCGGAATTGACTGTAGCCACAATTCCGAAATGGAGTTCGCTGATCCCTACGGGATCCGCCAAACGCAGGAGAAGCGGGGAAAGGATCAGGATGTTAGAGAAAACATCTACAAACATTCCGGCCACCAGCAGGCTCACGTTGGCAAAGGCCAGTACCGCCCAGTAGGGAGGTTTCATGGCGATGACCGGCTCAACGAGGCTCTGGGTGACGCCTTGGACGGTAAGCAGCCAGGAAAAAAGAGTAGCCGCAGCGACCATGATCAGGATCCGAGCAGTAGCCATGGAGGAGTCCAGGCTAATCTGCCAAATCTCCCTGAAGGAGAGTTCTTTATAGACGAAAAGCGTAATAAACATGGCATAGGCTACCGCAATGGCTGCGGACTCTGTGGGGGTGAAGACGCCGGAGTAGATTCCTCCCAAGATGATGACCGGAATCCCTAACCCCCAGAGGGCTTCCTTGCCAGCTTGCATCACTTCCCTCAAAGTGGCCCGAGGTTGGAGAGCCATTTTCCTCTTCTTGGCGTAGGCGTAACAATAAATGGCATAATTGAGGGCGAAGACGAGCCCTGCTCCGAACCCCGCCATGAAGAGCGCGCCCACCGAGACCTTGGAGACCGACCCGTAAATGATCATGGCATTGCTGGGGGGGATGATCATCCCCAAGAGGGCCGAGCAGGTGACAACACCCAGGGAGAAGCGAGGGTCATACCCTGATTTGATTAGGGCCGGGTAAAGAATGCCTCCCACGGCCACGACGGTGGAAGCGCTGGAACCCGTAATCGCCCCGAAAAGGAGGCAGGTCATAACCGTACAGATTCCCAGGCCCCCGGGGAAGTGGCCTACCAGCGTGTTGACAAAGCGGACTAGGCGGGAAGTCACACCCCCCTTACCCATGATGTTGGCGGCCAGGATGAAGAAGGGGATGGCCATAAGGGCGAACCCCTCCACTCCGGCAAACATGCGCTGAGCCAGGATCTCCAGGGGGATGGAGCTGTAAAAGAAGAAAATGATGAAGGCCACCATGGCCAAGGACATGAAGATGGGCATGCTGGCCGCCAGGAAGACAGCCAGCAGGACGAAAACAAGCGCGGTCATATTCTCCTCAACGACCAACAAGGGGCTGAAGTCCAGACTTTTGGGGCCTCAGGAGGATTAGCGCCCTTCAATCCCGGGCCTCCTGCATCTCAATGGTCTTGCCCCGGAGGCGCAGGATCATCTGCTGAATAAAACGAATCAGCATCAGCACCGCTCCCAAGGGGATGGCGAGATAGGCAATCCACATGGGCAATTCCATAGCCGGGGAAATCTGGTGGGCAGCCTTCACCCGCATCATCTGCTTATAGCTGAAGTAGGCCAACACGATGGAAAAAAGAATACAAACGAGGTTGATGGCCAAGGCCAAAGTCAAATTGGCCCGCTTGGTAAGAAGGCGGGGGACAATATCAACCGCGATATGCCCCCCCTGCAGGGTCACTTGACTGGCCCCGATAAAGATCATCCAAACCATCAGGTAGCGGGAAAGTTCCTCTGCCCAATAAATCGGGAGAAGGAAAATGTAGCGCATAACCACGTTGACAAAGAGAAGCAAACTGGAAAAAATAATGGTCCCAGCCAGAAAGTTTCTCTCCAGAATGCGAGAAAAATCATCCAGCCAGCGGAGAAAACTCATAAACCCCCCGGAATTCTCACTTAAAAACTCGGATGCTTATCGCTGCCGGGACTCTATTTCTTTTTTTCGACCGCCTTGATCATATCGAAATAGCCCTTCCCATCGGCAATGTTCTTGTTAAACCAGTCATACACCGGCTCCACGGCTTTTTGAAACGCCTGTTGTTCTTCGGGCTTGAGTTCAATGACCGTCACGCCGCCCTTTTTAATCGTTTCCAGGAAGCCCTTTTCTCTCTCCCGGACCAGACGGCGCTGATAAGGCCCCGCCTTCCTGGCTGCATCCCGCAACAGCTTTTGATACTTCGCCGGCAGAGAATTATAGAAGGTTTTGCTGGTCACAAAAACATAGGCGATCAAAGCGTGATTGCTCAAGGTCATATATTTTTGGACTTCGAAAAATTTCATGGTCACGATAGTGGTTAGGGGATTTTCTTGCCCATCCACGACCCCTTGTTGCAGGGCGTTGTATAGCTCATGGAAATCGATCGGAACCGGAGAAGCTCCCAGGGCCTTGAATTGTTCGCGGATGACAGGAGCAGGCATGACGCGGATTTTGTGTCCTTTAAAATCTTCGGGCTTGTGAATAGGAAAGTTTCCCGTGAACTGTTTGAACCCGCTGTAAAACCAACTAAGCCCTACAACGTTCTTGTTTAGAAGAGGTTTATAAATGGCGTCACTAACCTCGCCATCCAGCACCTGGTCGAGGATCTTCTGGTTAGGAAATAAGAAGGGCAAATCGAGGACCTGCAGGGCGGGTTGAAGAACCTGCATGTTGGAGGTGGGAATGGCCAAAATTTCCAAAGCCCCGGCTTGAACCATTTCCGACATCTGCAGGCCCGTGCCCAGGAGCTGGCTGGGATAAAGCTTCACTTCAATCTCACCCTTGCTCCCTTCTTCTACCAGCTTCTTGAAGTACAGGGCTCCATCATGGTGAGGGCTCTTCTCCGGCTGATCGTGGCCGAATTTGGCGGTCCACTTAGGGGCTGCCAGGGCGGTCCCGGTAAACGCCAGGGCCAAGGACATCATCACAATCAAACTAAGGATAGCAATACGTTTCATCTCTTCCTCCTTTTTTTAATGAAAATTGCCGCAAGACCCGCAAAAAACATGGAATAATGGAACATTGAAATAATGGCAAAAAAAGTTTATTGCTCCTCATCCATTACTCCATCGTTCCATCATTCCATCATTCCAATTTTTTACCATTCCTTCAATACGCCAGTTTGCTCATTGAAAGCCACGATGAGTTGATCAATTTCATCGGCTTGTTGATGGATCCGGTCCCAGAAATCCGGGTAATCTTCCCATTGGGCATTCAGTTCAGAAAGGGATTTCATCTGTTGCTCGATCCAGGTGAAATATTTCAGGTTATGGACCCGCTTCCGGTCCGGATGGCGGAGTTCAAGCATATGGGCCGTTGATTCACCCATCAAATAACGGTGATAATCGGCCGCCGCATCCAGGTGGGTGTAAGGGCCGCGCGTTCGGAGCATTTCCTTCAGGCGGGTGCCGTAAAGCTCCATGGAATCCGTCAGAACGGTGACGACCATGTCTCGCTTCTTTAATTCCATGTATTTGGCGAACTTAATCGCCGTAAGAAGATTCCCAATGCCCGAGATTCCGAGCAGATTCAGATTCCGGAGAAAACTCTCGGATAAGCCTCGTTGGAGGAGGTAGCTCTTTCCTTCCGGCTCGTTGAACAGCCGAACGAGGCTCAAGCAAGCTCCATCATCGATAGCCGCAACCACATCTGTGTTCCGTACATTATGAATCCACGGGACATGTTTGTCCCCGATGCCCTCAATCCGGTGGTCGCCGTAACCATTCAAGAGCAGCGTAGGGCATTGGAGCGCCTCGCTGGCCACGATTCTGCTTCCGGGAAAACGCTCTTTCAAGTAGTCCCCGGCGCCCAGCGTCCCAGCCGAACCCGTCTGCGAAACAAACCCTGCTAAACGGTCATTCTCCCCCTTCTCCGCCTTAAGTACTTCTTCTATGGCCCGACCCGTTACCTGATAATGCCAGAGGTGGTTGCCGTATTCATCAAATTGGTTGAAAATTACCACGTTGCCCCTGGTTCGGCGCAACTCCCAACACTTGTCGAAAATCTCCTTGACGTTGCTTTCACAACCTGGGGTGGCTATCACTTCCCCGGCCACGGTAGCCAGCCATTCAAACCGCTCCCGGCTCATTCCTTCCGGCAGTATGGCGATTGACTCACAGCCCAGAAGGGTAGAGTTATAAGCACCACCACGACAGAAGTTTCCTGTGGACGGCCAAACAGCCTTTTGGGAAGTCGGGTCAAACTGCCCGGTCACCAGCCTGGGTACCAGGCAGCCGAAAGTGGCTCCAACTTTGTGGGATCCTGTAGGGAACCATTTGCCCACCAAGGCAATGATCCGGGCATCCACGCCGGTAAGCGCCTGCGGAAACTCCAAGTAATTCACTTTTCCGAATTGGCCTCCCGCCGGAACAGGGTCGTTCTTCCAGTTAATCCGGAAAAGATTCAGGGGATTTACCTCCCAGAGACCGACATCCTTGAGCCTGCTTTTAATCTTTTGCGGAATCAACTCCGGCTGGATCTGTTCTTTAAAGGTGGGAATCAGAACCTTCCGTTCCCACGCCCGGCGGATAGCCCCTTCCAGTTTTTCTCCGTTAATCGTGAGGTCAATCATTCATCCATCCTTTAAAGCCCAGAGCAGATAAAGACAGCTTCCAAAATAAAGAGCTACGAACCATATTCACACCAATCCAATATGGTTACAGCCAGAATTTTAGTTGCCTGGATAAGATCTTCGATGGCCACCCATTCATTGTTGGCGTGCATCTGTTCGGTCATGCCGGGGCCAAAGATCACGGTGGGGGTGTACCCGTAACGATTCATAAAGCGAATATCCGCAGCCCCTTCGCGCCCGCTGATGACAGGCTCCTTTTTGGTCATCTCCCGGAAATTCTTACAGAGGGTTTGGACGATGGGGCTTTTAACCGGGATCTCCGAGGGCTCGGCGAAGTAGCCTCGGAAAACGACTTCTGGAGGATGTTCTTTCAGCCAGGGATCATCGGCAACCTTTTCATAAATAAAACGAACGAACTCCTCTTTGACCGCTGCCGGGTCCTCCCCCGGAACAGTAGCCATGCTTCCTTTCAAAAGGCAGGTATCCGGAAAGGCGCTGTGGTAGGAACCGCTTTCAAAGACGCCGACCATGCAAGGAATAGCGCCGCGAATTTCGGGATAAAGGGGATGGCTCAGGCGCCCGACGCGCCTACGCTCGAAATCGGAAACGGCTTGGGTAACTTTGTAACCCTGATCAATGGCGTTTACGCCTTCCCAGCGGCGCTGGATCCCGGCGGCCTTGCCTTTGACTTTGATCTCAAACCAGATGCGTCCGATCGAGCCGGGCTGTACCCGCATACTGCTCGTTTCGCAGCAGATCCCCCCGTCAGCCCGGTATCCCTTGATCACACAGGCCAGCGTGCCGTTGCCGCTTAATTCCTCATCCACCGTGTATTCGAGGGTGACATTCCCCTTCAGTTTTATCCCTGTTTCCAGGATCGACTGCACAGCCATGGTCATGGCCGCCAGTCCGGCTTTCATATCCGATGCCCCGCGGCCATAAACCCGGCCATCGGCTATATCCCCCGACCATGGCCCATGTTTCCAGCTTTCTGGCGCACCTGCAGGGATCACGTCGACATGGCCGTTGAAAAGCAGAGACCTCCCTCCCCCGCTTCCCCGGAGAATTCCAACAGCATTCGGCCGTCCCTGATAATCACGAGAAACATCTACGTAAGCGGGATGACTCTTCAACGCTTCCAAGTCCGGCTCCCAAAGATCTACGATAAGCC
>JAOUFX010000173.1 GCA_029857975.1 Deltaproteobacteria bacterium
ATATAAACCGCAATCAATGAAGGTTCATATTCTTCGGCAGCCCGCCTGAGGATTTCTGGAAGCTCTCCGAGGCGTTTAAGCAAATTAAATTCTTCATCGGAGGCGAGAACGCCATAGTCGACCGTTAAAGTCACTTCTCCGTGGTATTTTCTCATGATCCCACAGCAGCGTACATGAGCATTCTGGCAATACGGGCCGGTGGCACCTTCAAAGCCCAGAATTCGCTCCCAGTCGAACTCCACGTCTTTGGTCCGTTTCGTTCTTAGGTCATTAAAGATGATGGCCCCCAGGCCTACAGCCCGGGCGATATTTTTTCTCTCTTCTGCAGCAATCTTCCCGATACGCGCTTCTTTGTCTTCCCCCCGCTCTTCGATCACCCTTTCTGCTCGTTGAACAGCTTCATCAACGACATCTTGCAAAAAAACTACTTCTCCCCTTCGGGTGCTCATCCCCAGGACATGTCCAAAATCCACATGGACCAACCGTTTACTCCACTCATAGCCCATGAGATCCAAAACTTTGAACAACTGTTGAAAATGGAGCTTTTGGGGAACGCCCACGACATAGATCATCTTGGCGAAATTCCATTTCTGGAATCGATATTCGGCCGCCGCTATGTCCCGGGTAAGGTAAAGGGTGGCTTCATCTTTTTTTAGAATAAGGGCCGGAGGCATTTGGTAGGTCTCCAGGGGAACAATCCATGCCCCCTGGCTTTCTTCCAGGAGCCCAGCCCCACGCATCCGATCGATTAATGCGGGAAGCCTGTCCTGATAAAAGCTTTCCCCTTCGTAAGAATCAAAAGTGATGCCCAGCAAGCTGTAAAGGCGTTTAAATTCTTCGACGCTGATCGCACGGAATCGACCCCAAAGGGCACGAGCTTCAGAGTTTCCCTCTTCCAGTTTTTTAAACCAGGCTCTCGCCTCTTCGTGTAGAGCTTCATCGTCTTCACTCTCATGGTGAAACCGGTTGTATACTTCCAACAGATGTTTCAGGGGCTGGGTTTCCAACTGGTCCAAGTTCCCCCATCGTTTGAAGGCTGTAATCACCTCTCCAAACTGTTTTCCCCAATCACCTAAGTGGTTAAGTCGGAGTACTTGATAACCCCGGCGTTCAAAAATCTGACAAAGAGCATTGCCAATGATGGTAGAACGGAGGTGGCCGACATGAAAAGGTTTGGCAATATTCGGAGAAGAGAATTCGATTAAAACTCCTTTTCCCTTCCCTTCCGAACTTCGACCGTAGCTGGTATCCTCAAAAAAAATTCTTTTCAGCACAACCTCCGCCCAGGCCTCCCGCTGGATGCGGAAATTGACGTAAGCTCCTGCAGCGGTACAATCGCTCAACAGCCCGACCGGCTTGAATTTCATAGCCACCTCCCGGGCCAAATTCTGGGGAGGCCTCCTCAGAGTCTTAGCCAATAGGAAGCAGGGAAAGGCGTAATCGCCCCATTGGGAGTCTCGAGGAACCTCGACCCATCGATGCAATTCCTCAGGGGCTAGGCCTGTTTCCCGGGAGATGAAATCAGCTATGGCTTGGATCACTTCGTTCATGAGTTCCTTTAAAACTTTTCATCTTTTTATTTTTCTACATTCTTATTTTTAATGCTCTGCCTTTTCTGTGACTAAAAAATCGCTTTCAACTAGCCAAAAGCTCCCCATAAATCTCTGGCCGCCGGTCCCGCAAGAAGGTCCACACCCGTCGAGTCCTTTCGATCTCCATGAGATCGATATCGGCCATAACCACTCCTTCTTGGCCGCCGCTGGGCTGGTCTACCAATTCTCCCTCGGGAGTGGCACAGAAACTTTTTCCGTAAAAAACTTGTTTGGCCTCTTTTCCTACTCGGTTCACCCGCAAGATATAAACCCCGCTGGTGGCGGCATTGGCACAGATCACTTTTTCCCATTTTTCCTGAGAGGCGAAAGCAGCCGCCGTGGGAGAGAAAATTATCTGGACCCCTTTCAAGGCTAAAATTCGCGCTCCTTCCGGGAAAAAATTATCCCAACAGATTTGTACTCCCACCCGTCCGTAGCGCGTGTCCAGGACAGGAAAACCCAGGTCTCCGGGATGGAAATAAGCCTTTTCTTCCCATAAAGGAATTTGCGGAATATGGATCTTACGATATTTTCCCAAAATTTCTCCATCGGCGTCGATCACTACAGCCGTGTTGAAATAAAGACCCCGGGGGTCTTTCTCGAAAAAAGGGACAATGAGGACCACCTGTGACTTCCGAGCCACTTGTTGCAGGGTCTCCGTTGTTGGGCCTGGCACTTCTTCTGCTAACTGAAAATTCTCCGGCTTGATGTCCATCGGAAACCAGTGCGTGGTGAAAAGCTCCTGGAAGCAAATAATTTTCGCTCCCTTTTCAGTGGCGATTTTGGCCAATAAATGAGCTTTTTCCAGGTTCCTTGCTTTATCTGGGGAACAGTTCATTTGAATGCCGGCGATTTTTAACATGATTGTTCAACTCCTCAGTTTTGTTAAAGTTTAGCCCCTTTCTCCCCATGGGTCAAGGAAGAAAAGGTCCACTTGGCCACAGAGGCCACAGAGAACGTAGAGGAAAAAAGCCCAATCTCACATTGATGATCGCGTAAAAAATCATAAAAGCCGTCACTCCTGCTAAAGCAGTCCCGCCTATGGCGGGACAGAACTACTGAAGTTAATGGGATTCTCGCTTTCGCGGGAAACCCGAAAATGGGAGGAAAAGGACTCTTGATGAATTTAAAAAAAGACCCCGGAGAAACTGTCCCCCGGGGTCACATGCGGGTCCTTCGCTATATGATATCTTATATCTGGGAATTACACCTTCACTACTTGCGTCGCTTGAGGCCCTTTTGCGCCTTCTGTTATCTCAAATTCTACCTTCTGGCCCTCGGCCAAGGACTTGAACCCATCTCCCTGAATGGCTGTATAATGAACAAAGATATCCCTTCCACCTTCCTGTTCAATAAAGCCATACCCCTTGCTATCATTGAACCACTTCACCCGACCGATCAACTTCATTAAACGCCTCCTTTTTCTTGCCCGAACCGATGACCCGCAAACCAGTCCGCTACCGCCGATATCGCTCGGCCTATCCGCCGTTGCCCATACCATAATTCCTTAAATTCTGTCAAGAATTATTTTTAATAATTTTAATAATTAGTTACCCTCCAAGTTCTGGGTATTTTCCCCCCAGCTGCCCACAGGCGGCCATTATGTCTGCCCCCTTGCTCAGCCTTACCATGGTTGTAAAACGGTGCGCCATAAGCACTGCCCGAAACTTTTTCAGGGTATCATCATCAGGCCGCTTAAAGGGGCTTTCAGGGTGCTCGTTAAAAGGAAGCAGATTCACTTTGGCTTGAATCCCTTGCAATAATTGCGCTAAACGATGGGCATCTTCCTCCGAATCATTCACCCCCCTTATCAGAACATATTCGAAAGTAATCTTTTCCCGGTGGGCTAAAGGAATTTTTCGGCACGCGGCCAGCAAATCTTTTAAAGGATACTTGCGGTTGATGGGCATCAATTGGCTGCGCTGCCCATGGGTCGAAGCATTCAGGGAAATTGCTAATTTGACAAAGTGCCGCCGGGAACAAAGTTCTTCCATCTCCGGAATGATTCCGGCAGTGGAAAGAGTAACCCGGCGGTGGGAAAATTGAAGCCCGCGGGGAGACCGGATAATTTCCAGCGCTCGCATTACATTCTGAAAGTTATTCAGCGGCTCCCCCATTCCCATGAGGACAAGGTTGGTAAGTTTCTCCTCCGAGGAGAGCGTGGCCTGAACTCCGATCACCTGATCGATGATCTCAGCGGATGAGAGGTTGCGGGCCAACCCCCGGCTTCCGGTGAGGCAAAATTTGCACCCCAGAGCGCACCCGGCCTGGCTAGAAAGGCAAAGCGTAAAGTGGTCTTTTTCGGGTAGGAGGACGCTTTCAATCGTTTCGCCATCAGCCAGAAGAAAGCGGTATTTTCTGGTTCGATCCGGAGAAACCTTTACCTCCAGATTTTCCAAGAAACTGATCCAGGCACTTTCTGCCAATTTTTGGCGAAATTTTTTGGCTAAGTCCGTCATCTCCCCAAAGGTTCGTGCACGACGCGCGTATAGCCATCGAGCCAATTGCTCGGCTCGAAAAGGTTTTTCGCCCAGGGAAAGCACAAAAGATTCTAATTCGGCAAGTGACAAATTTTTCAGATTCACTGGGGTGTTTTGTTCTCGCATCATCAAATGGCCGCGGCCTCGCCGGCAACCCATCCCGTGCTGAACGCCGCCTGTAAGTTATACCCACCTGTTTTCCCGTCCACGTCCATGATCTCTCCGCAAAAGTAAAGACCCGGAATGATCTTCGATTCCATCGTTGAGGGATGGATCTCGGGCACGGAAACGCCGCCGGCCGTGATGATGGCTTCCTCGAGAGGCCGGGGACCCTTAATCGTCAGCCGCCAGTCCTTAAGCAAATGTAAAAGGCGCTTCCTGTCACCTGAACGCACCTCATTCCCCCTTATCGCCGGAGAGATCCCGGCTCTTTGGATGAAAACGGGGATAAACCGTCTGGGTAAAAGGTTGGGCAGGATATTGAGGATTTGTTTCCGGCTATGCTTTTGAAATTCGCGGACCAACCGAGCTTCCACCTGCTCGGGGGATAAAGCCGGTTTAAAATCGATGGATAAATCCACTCTGGCACTGGATAGCTTATCTACCGCCAATCCGCTCAGGGTAAGAATGATTGGGCCCGATACGCCAAAATGGGTGAAAAGCATTTCGCCAAATTCTTCTGCGGCCTTCCGGCCATCAAAGAGCAATGTAACCTTCACATTCTTCAATCCTAATCCCTGAAGTTCCCGGACATAAGGTTCTTCAACCTCCAGCGGAACCAGGGCGGGCCGAATCCGTTGGATCGTATGTCCAAGTTTTTCCGCCATTCTGAACCCATCGCCGGAGGATCCAGTCTGGGAGTAAGATGCACCTCCGGTCGCCAGAATGACTTTGGCTGCCTTGAATTGCCCCGCATCGGTCCGTACTCCGATTATACGGTTATCATCAACCAAAATTTCCCGCACCGGTGAATGAATCTGGACTGCGGCCCTCTGGGAATTGACGTAACCGCGCAGGACCCGGACCACATCCTGCGCCCGGCTGGAAGCTGGAAAGATCCGCCTTCCTCTCTCCTCAATCACTGGCAGGCCACGGGAGGTAAAAAAGGAAATTAAATCATCGTTGAAGAAGCGAGAAAAGACATTGTGCAGGAATTTTCCATTGTGCCGGTAGCTTTCGATAAAGGTTGGCAGGTCCCCGCCGTTGGTCAGGTTACAACGGCCTTTGCCGGTCAAGGTCAGTTTGACTCCCACCCGACCCATTTTTTCCAGAAGGAGCACCTTGCATCCCTGCTCTGCGGCCCGCCCGGCAGCCATAAGACCCGAGGCCCCTCCTCCGATTACGATTACATCCGGCTTCAAATTCCAGAACCTTCACCGCAGAGATCGCTGAGAACGCAGATTTGCGCAGATAACCGCAGATAATTATTTTCTTTTTGGTTTGTCCTGATAATCTGTATTTACCCTGTTAGATAGAAAAAAATAACAGGGTGAATCCGTGTCCAAAAAGGAATTTCCTATACAATTTAATTATGCCATTAAATTTTGGTTTTTAGCCTTTAAATTTAATTTTTTCTCGGCGGTCTCTTTGCTCTCTGTGGTGAAAAGTATTTTTAGCCGCAGATCTCCAGGGCGTTGAAAAAATATCCGATCTCAAAGGCCGCTGTCTCCGGGCCGTCCGAGCCGTGGACAATGTTCCGCTCGATGCTGGAGGCAAACTCGCGGCGAATCGTTCCGGGCGCGGCATCCTTGGGGTTGGTCGCCCCCATCAACTCCCGGTTTTTGATGATGGCCTTAGGCCCTTCCAGAACCATCACCACGCAGGGCCCCGAAGACATGAAATCCGTCACGCTGTCAAAAAAATTCTTGCCCCGGTGAACCGCGTAGAACCCTTCCGCTTCCTTCTTGGATATATGAATCATCTTCATGGCCGCGATCTTGAGCCCGTTTTTTTCAAACCTCTTGATCACTTCCCCAATTAACCCCTTGGCCACTCCATCGGGTTTGATAATCGACAATGTACGCTCCATGTTTCCTCCTGGGTAAGAAGCACTAAAGCCTCAGCTTTCAGTATTAACTTTTTTAAAAAGATATAAAGACCTTCGGCTGACAGTTGAATGCTGATGGCTATTAACAAACTGTGAGTATGTGATGATTTTTTATCATGGAAGTGATCGTAACGCAAGGGAAAATGGCTCCCGCCGAAGGTGACCCAAAGTGGCAATCTTTGCCACCAATGAATAACTTCCTTCTGCAGGCGGCTCCCCTGCCTTGCCTTCTAAATAATTGTAGCCGGCTTCAACAAAACCTTTCAGTGGATATTCAACTGAAGCAAGTCTCCGGTTTCTGATCCAGATTTTAATATGACTATTTTTCATGCTGATGCAAAATAGTCATGCCCGTTTTTCAGCCCCATGAAATACTGCCAACATGAAATTTTAA
>JAOUFX010000174.1 GCA_029857975.1 Deltaproteobacteria bacterium
GGAGATCTCTTGAAAGAATAAATGGCTTTCAGCCATCGGCTACCGGCAATCAGCAAAAACAAACATTTTGGTTGATGAAGGAAGGTGTTTTAGCTGAAGGCTGACCGCTGAGAGCTGATTGCTTCTTAACGAGGAGGGTTATTTCAATGGCAGAAGAAAAAAGTGTGGACAAAGCCACGCTGGAAATGTTGGCCAAAGCCAAAGCGGATAAAGTGAGCACGGTTTTTGATCGGGCGGAAGAAATGAAGCCTTGCCCCATCGGCGCGGAAGGGAGTTGCTGTAAAAACTGCGCCATGGGTCCCTGTCGGGTGCCAGCCCCTAAAAAGAAAGCAGAAACTGGGGGAGAGAAGGCAAAGAGAAAGGGCGTCTGCGGTGCAACCGCAGAAACCATATCAGCAAGAAATTTTGTCCGCATGATTGCTGCGGGAACATCCGCCCATTCCGACCATGCTCGGGGAGTGGTTGAGCTTTTCTTAGGCACGGCCAGGGGAGAAGTGCCCGGGTATGCGATCAAAGACGAGCAGAAACTCTATCAGGTGGCTTTGGATTTGGGCATTGAAATCGGCGATCGCTCGGTGAAGGAGATTGCCATCGAAGTAGGAGAAAAATGCCTGGCCGAGTTCGGAAGGCAACACGGGGAACTCCACTTCGTCAAGCGGGCGCCCCTGAAACGGCAAGAACTCTGGAGGAAGTTGGGAATTGCCCCGCGGGGCATTGACCGTGAGGTCGTGGAATTGATGCATCGGACCCATATGGGAGTGGATCAGGATTACCACAATCTTCTCCTCCAGGGATCCCGCTGTGCCCTGGCGGACGGATGGGGCGGTTCGATGATCTCGACCGAACTCCAGGATATTCTTTTTGGCAACCCCGTGCCCATTTTGGGGAAGATTAACCTGGGCGTGCTCAAGGAAGATCAGGTGAACGTAGTCATGCATGGCCATGAACCTCTGCTACCTGAACTTCTCGTGGTGGCCTCTCAGGATCCGGAAATTCAGGCTTACGCCAAATCCAAGGGAGCCAAGGGGATCAACCTGGCCGGGATGTGCTGCTCGGCTAATGAAGTTTTAATGCGTCACGGAATCCCCGTAGCCGGGAATTTCCTTCAACAGGAGCTGGCCATTGTCACGGGCGCAGTGGATGCCATGGTGGTGGACGTCCAGTGTGAAATGCAATCCCTGGCCGACGTAGCCAAATGTTACCATACCAAGGTGATCACCACTGACCGCCGGGCCAAAATGCAGGGAGCCACTCATATCGAATTTGACGAGCATCACGGTCCGGAGGTGGCCAAGAAAATCTTACGGGCAGCCATCGATAATTTCCCGAACCGGAAAGGGAAAGTAGTGCAGATTCCTGCGGAAAGCCAGGAGATGATCGTGGGGTTTAGCCATGAAACCATCAATTACCTGCTGGGAGGACTTTTCCGTTCTTCCTACCGGCCGCTGAACGATAACATCATCAACGGTCGCATTCGGGGCGTGGCTGGGGTCGTAGGCTGCAACAACTGCCGGACGACCCATGACAGTGCCCACCTGACCATGATCAAAGAGTTAATCAAGAACGATGTCATCGTTCTGACTACGGGATGCTCGGCTATGGCCTGCGGCAAGGCGGGCCTGCTTACTCCGGAAGCCGCCTCCCGGTATTGCGGCCCCGGACTGGCTGAGGTCTGCGAAGCTGTGGGCATTCCTCCGATACTGCACATGGGAGCCTGCGTGGACAACAGCCGGATTTTAATGGCGGCCACTGCGGTGGTGAAAGACGGGGGTCTGGGTGATGATATCAGCGACCTTCCCGCAGCCGGAGCCGCCCCAGAATGGATGAGCGAGAAGGCCATTGCCATCGGGCAGTACTTTGTGGCTTCGGGGGTATTCACGGTTTTTGGAACGACCTTCCCCATCACCGGAAGCGAGGAGATGTGCCAGCTTCTTTTCGAGGAGATGGAGGAAATCGTCGGCGGCAAATGGGCTTTCGAACCCGATCCTGAAAAGGCCGCCCAACTGATGATCGCCCATATCGACAAAAAGCGGAAAGCCCTTGGTTTGGATAAGGCGCGCGAACGGGTGCTTTATGACATGGCCATGCGGCGAGAGTTGGATGCCGTTTAATCAGTGTCAGTGGGAGTAGTTAGTGTCAGTAATAAAAATTCACTGACACTGACACTGACACTCACACTCATCACTCTTTTGTAAGGAGGTTGAAACGTGTCGAAGATCATAGCAGCAGCAGCAATTCGGGGAGGCCATAAAATCCTGGAGCGGGCGGAGAAAAAATACCAGGAGGCCCTGGAAAAGTGGGGCCCAAACCAGGAAGTTGGATTTCCCAATACTGGATATTACCTGCCCATCATTTACGGCATCCTCGGGGTTCCCGTGAAAACTTTAGGGGATATGAAGCCGATTTTAGAAAGGTGCAAAGCGCTCATTCCTCCCCTGGTCAAGGAGAAAGTCTGGCTTCCGTACTTAGCCCCGGCTTTGGATGCTGGGATGGCCACCTTCTTTGCCGAGGAAATCATCGAGGCCATCCGTTACCTTGAAGATCCTAACTTTTATATCAAAGGGGAAGACCCCACCGCGGACAACATCTGGCTGGGTGCGGCCGACGACATCATCTTGAGAAAGCGGGGCATTGAGTTTGTGGATGGAACGGCCCCGGGGTTTGCCGCCATCCTGGGGGCTGCGCCGACCAAGGAGATCGCCGCCAAAATCGCCCAGGAACTCCAGGAAAAGAACCTCTACGTGTTCATGGCCGCGGAAAACGATGGAAAACACTTCTCGGAACAGCTGGTAGAGGCGGGCGTTCAGATCGGTTGGCCGACACGCCTGGTTTCCTTCGGTCCGGACTACACGGCCACGGTCTTTGCCATGGGCTTTGCCACCCGGGCCGCCATGTCTTTCGGGGGAATTGCACCCGGTGACTACCGGAAGATCCTGATCTATAACAAGGATCGGGTTTTTGCTTTTGCCCTCCCGTTGGGCTTTGTGACGGACGAATGGTACGCCAATGCCGCCGGGGCGATTAACTGGGGTTTCCCGGTCATTGCGGATACGCCCATTCCCCAGGTCTTACCCACGGGGATTTGCACCTATGAACACGTCGTTTCCAACATCCCTCACGACCAGATTGTCCAGAAGGCAGTTGAGGTCCGGGGATTGAAGGTTACCGTGGCCAAGGTGCCCGTGCCCGTAGCCTATGGGCCTGCTTTCGAGGGCGAACGCATCCGCGGGGAAGATATTTACTTAGAGTGCGGAGGCGGGCGGACGATCGCCGTGGAATGGACAACGACCAAGGATATGAACGAAGTCGAAGACGGAAAAGTCGAAGTCATCGGCCCGGACATCAAAGATATCAAGCCGCCGGCGCAACTTCCCCTGGCCATCGTGGCCGAAGTCGCCGGCAGAAAAATGCAGGAAGACTTCGAACCCATCTTAGAGCGCCAGATCCACCACCTGATCAATTACGCCCAGGGGCTCATGCACATCGGACAGCGGGACATTGCCTGGGTTCGGGTCGGCAAAGGGGCCGTGGAAAAGGGGTTTACCCTGAGGCATTTGGGGGATATCCTCCACGCGAAATATCACCAGGACTTTGGCTCCATCTTCGATAAAGTCCAGGTAAAAATCTATACAGAGGAATCCAAGGTAAAAGAGGTTTTGGAAAAAGCCCGGGGCGTCTACCGTAAGCGCGATGCCCGCATCGAGGGCATGACCGACGAATCAGAAGAGACTTTCTATTCCTGCACCCTCTGTCAGTCTTTTGCCCCGACGCATGTGTGTATCATTACTCCGGAGAGAACCGGGCTCTGCGGAGCGTACAACTGGCTGGACGGCAAGGCCTCTAATGAGATCAACCCTACGGGACCCAACCAGCCCGTGCCCAAAATGGAAGTGATTGATCCCCTCCTGGGCCAGTGGAAAGGGGTCAATGACTTTGTCTTCAAGGCCTCGCGCCAGAAGTTGGAAAAATACAACGCCTACAGCATCATGGTTGATCCGATGACTTCCTGTGGCTGCTTCGAGTGCATTGCCGCCGTACTGCCCATGTGCAACGGCATCATGACCGTCAACCGCGACTTTACCGGGATGACTCCCTGCGGGATGAAATTTACGACCCTGGCTGGTTCTGTTGGCGGCGGATCCGTTACCCCGGGTTTCGTGGGCCACAGCAAGCACTACATTGGCAGCAAGAAGTTTATTATGGCCGACGGTGGCATCAAACGCTTGGTCTGGATGCCCAAGGCGCTCAAAGAGGAAATCATGGACCGGCTGAAAAAGCGCGCCGAAGAGATCGGGATCCCCAACTTGCCAGAGATGATCGCCGATGAAACCATCGGGACGACTGAAGATGAGATCCTGCCCTTCCTGACGGAAAAGGGGCACCCGGCGCTTTCCATGCCGTCGTTGTTCTAAAAACAGTGTCAGTGTCAGTGTGAGGGTCAGTGAAAAATATTGATTTTCCTACTCACACTGACACTCACACTCATCACTGTATTTAAAAAAAGGAGTGAGAGAGATGGCTCTGACAGGAATCGAAATTTTCAAAAAGCTTCCCAAGACGAACTGTGGCGAGTGCGGCGTTCCTACCTGCCTGGCTTTTGCCATGAAATTGGCCGCCGGGCAAGCGGAGCTGTCCGCGTGCCCCTATGTGTCCGAAGAGGCCAAGGCGGCGTTGGAAGAAGCTTCCGCTCCTCCCATTCGTCCTTTGGCCATCGGCACGGGGGATAAGGCTCTGAAGATCGGGGGCGAGACGGTAATGTTCCGCCATGAGAAACGGTTCGTCAATCCTACGGGAATTGCCGTTCTCGTTACCGACAAGATGAATGAGGCCGAAGTGGATAAACGCTTGAAGAAATTGAATGAGCTGAAATTCGAGCGCGTCGGCCTCACCCTGCAGGCGGACCTTGTGGCCGTCAAGGGGGAGTCGGGAGATCCGGCCCAATTTGAATCTTTGGTGAAAAAAGTGAAAGAAAAACTGGACGGCAAAGGTATAGTGCTGATGAGCGAAGACCCCCAGGTCCTGAGCGCGGGTGCTAAAGCCTGCGCCGACCGCAAGCCTTTGCTGTACGCCGCCACCAAAGCGAATGCCGATGCGATGGCGGGCCTGGCGAAGGAAATTTCCGCTCCCCTGGCGGTGAAAGGGGACAGCCTGGACGAATTGGCGGAGCTGACCACAAAACTGACCGCTGCCGGGTTAAAGGATTTGGTCCTGGATTCCGGCGCCCGCACACCCAAAAAAGCACTGGAAGACCAGATCGTCATGCGGCGGGCAGCTTTGGTAAAAAAATTCCGTCCTCTGGGATTCCCAACGATTACTTTCCCCTGCGCCATGACCAACGACCCGATGAAGGAAACGCTCCTGGCTTCCATGCTTATAGCCAAATATGGGGGAATCGTGGTCCTTTCGGACCTCGAAGGTCACACCCTCTTTCCCCTCTTATTAGAACGGATGAATATCTATACCGATCCGCAACGTCCGATGGCCACCACCGAGGGAATCTATGAGGTTGGAGGGCCGGGAGAAAATTCTCCGGTTCTGATTACTTCCAATTTCTCTCTGACCTACTTCATCGTTTCAGGCGAGATCGAAGGAAGTCGGATTCCCAGCTGGCTTCTGGTCAAAGATACGGAGGGGCTGTCCGTCATGACCGCCTGGGCAGCCGGGAAATTTGGCGCCGATGTTATCGCCCCCTTTGTAAAAAAATGCGGCATTGCCGATAAGGTGAAGCATCGTAAGTTGATCATACCGGGTTACGCAGCGGTCATTAGCGGAGAGTTGGAAGAAGAGCTGCCGGACTGGCAGATCCTGATCGGCCCGAGGGAAGCCGGCCACATTCCCGCTTACATCAAGATGTGGAAACCAGAATAAAATAGGGTCAGTGCGAGCGTGAGTGTCAGTGTCACAGAAAAATTTATTAACTGACACTCACCACTGACACTGACACTGTATTTTAAAAGGAGGATTGCAATGGTCGTCTGCGTCGGTGAGAATATCAACATTATGTCCAAGACAATCGGCCCGGCCATCAAAGAACGCCGATCCGATCCGATCCTGGAGATGGCCAGGCACGAGGAAAAAGTGGGCATCGATTACCTGGACTTGAACATAGGCCCTTCCCGCAAGGCCGGCGAAGAAGTTATGGATTGGTTGGTGAAAACGGTCCAGGGGGTAGTGAATAAGCCCCTGTCTCTGGATACCACCAATGCCGCAGCCATGGAAGCGGGTCTAAAGATTCACCAGGGAAAAGCCCTGATCAATTCTGTCTCCCTCCAGCCGGAACGGCTGGAAAAAGTTTTACCCATGGCCAAGACTTACCAGGCCTACGTAATCGGCCTCCTGTGGGGGAAGGAAGGGATGCCCCGGGATGCCAACGAGAGAGCGGCCCTGGCCGTCGATTTTATCTATCAAGCCAACAACCTGGGGATTCCCACCGAGGACATTTGGATCGATCCTATCGTCAGCCCGGTAAGCGTGGAGATTAACCAGGTTCTCTCTTGTCTGGAATTTATG
>JAOUFX010000175.1 GCA_029857975.1 Deltaproteobacteria bacterium
CGAGCTGAATAAGGTTTCCCATGGGCATTTCATCTTCAGCATCCCGAAGATTTGACGGCGGTCCGTTTTCAATTATTTTAACCCGTAATATTTCCTATTCACTACGGGTCGCTACTCAACAGTAGGTGATAGTGTTAAATTTGGCAGGAAGCCGAAATTTCCCTGAATAAAAAGGAGTTTATCCTGAAATGTTGTTTTTAGGATTTTTCCTTGGAGGGCAACACTTCAAGCGCAAGTCATCGATTTGGACTTCAAGACCCAGGCTATTTCCATAGGCAATTTTCCCCTTGACTGCTCATGAATAAGAGAGTATTTATGGGTCAATTATTCCCATCTCTGTCTGATTAACCAACAACCTGCCCTCTGGCCTTCTGGAGAAGCGTATGAAAAGGAATTTCCGGAAGGTGACCATACAAAGACTTGAAGGGAATTTCTATTCCTTTGGAGCCATTTCTTATCTATCGCTCCGGTTTGCATTGGTCTTATCAAGTCTTGATAACAACAAAACCACCCGAGCACCGAAGTTTGGTTAAGTGAATGAAAATATATAATTTTTACACGAAAAATGGTATTGAGTCAGTTGAGATATATAGGCTCAAAACCGCTTTGCTAAAGGTCAAAGGTAGACCGGCCTAATTACTGTTAGGCCTCTTGATAAGCGATGAACCCAATCACGCACTTTCTGGCTTCGTGGTCGCTGGCTGACGCGCTTCGGCTCCGAGCTCGAGACCGGGCATTGGCAACCTGGTGCGGTGTTCTTCCTGATGCCGACGGACTTGGTGTCCTGCTCGACGGGGCCAATCGTCTTCTAGGGCGTGCCGGCTCGTGGTACTACGGCGACTACCACCACGCTGTGCTCCACGGTGTCTTTGCCGCGGTTGTCATTCCGGTGGTCATGTCGTTCTTCGCCGCCCAGCGCCTCCGCATGTTCGCCGTCGGCGTTCTTGCAGTTCACTTTCATTTCCTCTGCGACGTCGTCGGCTCTCGCGGAGCCGGCGCTGACGATTTCTGGCCGCTTTCGTACCTTGCTCCGTTCTCGCAACGTCTGACCATCCAGTGGTCTGGGCAGTGGTCGCTCAACGCCTGGCCCAACATTGTATTCACGCTGCTTTTTATTGCCTTTGCCTTTTTCCGAGCGATCCGTGCGGGATATTCTCCTATCGGGGTCTTTGGTGCGGGGGCCGATCGTGTTTTCGTCGAGACGGTGCGAAACCGCTGGCGCTTGTTCAGGCACGTGGCGCCCAGCCGAGAGGCCTAAGGTGTTACAGCGGACGGCTAATAGCTGCTGCTGATCTCGACATTGCTCCCTTGCAACCAGAAATCATCACTCCTTGACGTTGGCTAATCTCCACAACTTTTAGGTGCTATCAACATCTCCTTGATCTTTAAAAAGTGGTGTTCAAAGCTTAACAGACTCTTCCCAGTGCCCAGCTTCTGCAGCCTTGGGGAGCCATCCCAAGACAAAAGGCTGGTCATCTGCGGATCAAGCCTTTTTTATGCTTATGCGATGGATGCCAATGTCATTTTAGGTGTATATCCTGCCGAATTCTGGGGACATATCACTTAATTCTTTTGTGCGCAAATTACCTTGACACACAATTCCCTTTTTTGTATGTTTGACCCATCCCAAAGCGAGTTCTTATTAATTAATCTGGCGCTCGTTGCCGAGGCCGTGGCTGGGGCTGTGCAAAAGAGAGAAGAAACCCGGGGGTCCCATTACCGGAGGGATTTTGAAAGAGCGCGGTAAGAGTTGAATCTGCCTTTCTTTATTTCTCGGGAGGGAGAGAGTCTGCGCGTCGAAGCGAGAAAGATATGAAAGGAGAAAAATGGAGATGGATCAACACCTGCTGGTGCAGAAGAAAGACGGGATCGCTACGCTCCTCATCAACCGTCCGGAGGTGCGCAACGTTCTGACCGGCGAGATGTACAAGGGGCTTGCCCAGTACCTTTACGATCTGGACCAAGATGAGGAGGTATCGGTGATCGTAATCCGAGGAGCGGGAGAGAAGGCCTTTTGCGCAGGTTCGGATGTAAATTATTTTTTAAATAAGACCGTTCTGGAGCGTCAGAAACATTTCGCCAACGTGGCCGAGCTCATGCAGGCTCCCGCCAGGATCGGCAAGCCGGTCATTGCCGCCGTGCGGGGGTATGCTCTGGGAGCGGGATGCGCCCTGGCTGCGGCCTGCGACCTGTCCATCGCGACCGAGGACTCCCTCCTGGGGATCCCGGAGGTGGAGATCGGGATTTTCCCCATGACCATCACCCCGGTCATTATCCGTCGAGTCGGGGTCCATCGAGCGCTGGAGATTATGATTTTGGGTGAACGAATGAAAGCCCCGAGGGCTGCGGAAATAGGCCTCATCAATAAAGCGGTGGCAGGGAAAGATTTCGAAGAGGAGATTTCCCGGTGGGCGACCAAACTGGCGGCCGCGACCCCCGTGGCGGTCCGCATGGGGAAGTTTGCCTTCTATAATTGCCTCGACATAGAGTACTTCAAGGCCATCAAGTACATGGGCAATATGATGGCCATCAATGCCTCCTCCGAAGACTGTGCCGAGGGGATTTCGGCCTTCTTCGAGAAGAGGAAGCCCCGATGGAAGGCGCGATGAAGGCAGCGGAGAGCATGGAGCAGAGAGCATGGGGCTTGGGGGTCCTGGGGATTAGAATCGAGGATATATTTTAAAGGCTCGAAGAAAAGATCGCCTTGCCCCAATCCAAGAAAAGAGAAATAGGGAGGTTTAAAAATGGGGAAAGTCATCGATATGTCCCATGTCATCATTCCTGGCAAATCAGATCGCAAGTTCATTCTGGAAACGATCGGAGCCGATGAGGTCAACCCCAACGTGGTGCGTTTGCCGAATCAATGGTATATCATGAATAACATCCAGATGGTGAGTCATATCGGTACCCACATCGAAGCTCCCTTCCATATTCGCAAAGATGGTCTGGATCTGGCCAGACTCCCCTTGGAAAAATTCTGGGGAGAAGCCGTAATCCTGGATCTAAGGAACCTGCCTCCAAGACAAGAAATTTCCTCAGACCAAGTGGCCGATGCGGCCCGAAGAGCTGGCCGCATTCACCGGGGAGATATCGTATTGGGCAACCTGGGATTTTCCAGGTTTTATGGAACTCCAGAATATCAACAGAATCCCTTTTTCTCGACGAAAGCGATTCAATGGCTGATTCAAGAAGGCATGAAGATGATGGGAGTGGATGCCTCCGGAGTGGAAATCCCCGGGAGCGAGAGTCACGTGAATCACCATGCCCTCTTTGAAAGAGAAATCCCCTTAATCGAGAATTTGACCGGCTTTGATCAGATCACCAAAACGAGGGTGCAACTGTATGCGTTTCCCATCGCCGTTGAAGGCCTGGAATCATTCCCGGTTAGGGTCGTTGCCTTCGAGCCGGATTGATTCGGTTTATTCCGGCATGACCGCTGCGCCATTCGCCAAGGCTGAAAATCTTTGGCCGGCCCAAGGGGGTGCGCTTGCCTAATAAGGCACCCGCTCTTTCATCGGTTCAAGCCTGATATGGATGTACGTCGTTCCAATCGAGGGAGGAATCGTTTCTGGGCAAGGAGGTCGCGGACTCCAGCCGCTGCGGAACCCAGGAAGTCTCTTCGGAGGATGGTTTTTTTCCCGCCGATTCTGCGGCGCGCGCCCCCTCGGCCCGGGCTGGGGGAATATTCCAGTATGAGGAGGTTCATTGCCTATGGCTATTTTTGAATATATTCACCATGTAGCCTATGTGGTTGCCGATATGGATTACGCCATCCGAGTCTTCCGCGAGGTATTTGAATTGGAGATGATCGATCGTCACACCTGCGAGGGGGAACGGAGTTTCGAGATGGCCACCTTCCGCTGTGGCCCAACTCACATCGAGGTCATGCGGCCGATTTCCTACCCCGCTCTCGAGCAATTTCTCCACGATCATGGCCCGGGGCTATCCCATGTGGCCTTTGCCGTAAAAAACTTGCCGGAGAAGATAAAAAAACTGCAAGAGAAGGGAATTCAGATAAAAGACCCGGGAGTATTCGTCGCCAGAACGGGATGGACCATCGCCAACTTTGACCATGATAAATCTGATCTTCCCTTTTTCCAAGATCCATATCATGACGATCACCTTGCTGAAGCGGAAGAGAAGAGATAGAGAAGGGACCGCATCAAATCGTGGTTCATCTGTTAAGAACCGGCCCTTGAAAGAAAGACAGGGAAGGGATTCTTACATGGGACTGCCCGAAGGCAAGGCAGCCCTGTGGGCGCTAACCCAGTGTACAGCCCTGGACGGCCGGGAGTTCGCCATCTCCGCCAGCTGTCTGAATCCCGGCAATACTCAGGTGGAACGCAGATCGGGTGGCCAGACGCAAACGGGCCGGGACCAAGGAATGGAGCCCGTGATTTCGGTGGATGATATTGCCCGGACGGCTCTTTTAATGGCCACCCTATCCCCGGGGGCCAGTATGTTGGAAACGGTGGTCTTGCCGATCAAACAGAAGTATATCGGTCGAGGATGACCGTTTAAAAAGGGATGAAGTGAGGAAAACGGTAGGGTGAAAACCCCAATCCAGGAAGCAGAAAAATCATTTGATGTTCTGGTGGTAGGAGGGGGGGGTGCAGCTTGCCGCGCCGCGATCGCTGCCGCAGAAAAGGGGGCCAAGACAGCTATGGTGGTCAAGGGCTCCTTCGGAAAATCCGGCAGCACGGCGGTAGCCATGGCCGAAATTATCCAGTATGCTGCGGCTGTGGGAAGCGAAGACCATCCCGATTACCACTTTCAAGATACGGTAAGAGCGGGCATGGGTATCTGCGACGAAAGGCTCGCCAGAATTCTGGCGGATGAGGCTCCTGAAAGGCTCCAAGATCTGGTTCGCTTCGGAGCGCGGTTTGATTTCTTAGGGGGCAAGCCGGTCAAGCAGGAGGGTTTTGCGCAGAAGATTCCCCGGGGACACGCACCAGCGGGGCGGAGAGAATCGACGATTCTCCGGGCTTTGGTCAAAAGAGTCCGAACCTTGCCCGTTGAGATTTACGAAAATACCATGGCCTGCTCCCTCCTCAGGGGGCCCGATGGGGTTGAGGGAGTTCTCGCCCTTGAGCGAAAAAGTGGGACTCCGGTCTTATTCCGGGGGCGAGGAGTGGTTCTGGCAGCCGGGGGAGGGGAGGCCCTCTATCCCTGGAGTCCAACCACGAGGGATTTGACCGGAGATGGCCACGCCATGGCTGCAAGAGCCGGGGCTGAAATGGTCAACATGGAATTTCTCCAAATGGGCCCTGTTTTCCTCAAGCCCAATAACGTCATCATTTCAGGCCCTCTCTGGCGCTTGAGACCGAAGCTGACCAATAAGCGAGGAGAAAAGTTTCTTCCACAATATCTCCCCTCCAAGGTAACGGAGGAAGAGGTTTTTTCTACCGTCGAATTCCCCTTCACCACAAGCAATCGGGGAATGTTTGTCGGAATATCGGTACAAAAAGAGATTTGCGCCCAGGGGAACCCTTTGAGAGAAGGCGTATTTTTCGACCTCAGCCACATCCCGGAATCCATCCTTCAGGAAAGAATCCCCTATACTTTTTCCGCCCTAAAAAAGAGCGGGGTGGATCTGGCCGGAAGTCCGGTGGAATTCACCGTCAGCGTTCAATGTTTTCACGGGGGGGCAAGAATCAACGAGAAGGGAGAGACCAATATTAAAGGTCTCTACGCAGCAGGCGAGAGCGCTGGAGGGCTCAGAGGGCCCGACCGGCCGGCAGGAAATGCTTTGGCGGAGTGCCAGGTTTTTGGGGAACGGGCAGGCCGATTTGCTGCTGATTTTGCCAAAAACAGAGAAGGACTCAGAGACCGCCCTGCAAAAGAGGCAGCCAGAGAGGCTTGGGAAGATTTGCTTCCAGGACCTGGAGGGGAAAAAGAGCCTGCTGGACTGCTTACCCGATTGAGAAAGCTCATGTTTCATGAAGCGTTAGTCATCAAGAACGAAGATGGTCTGGCTCGGGCGGAATCCGAACTGGAAAGGATGGAAAAAGAAGAAATCCCTAACCTTTCCCGACTCCCCCAGAGTCTGGCCAAGGGTGTCGGAGTTTCCCATGCCATATACACGTCACTTCTGATCATTCGAGCAGCAAAAAGGAGAAAGATGAGCCTGGGGGGATATTACCGGGAAGATTTTCCCTCTAATCTTTTATGACGTGCATGACACCCACAAACCATTGAAATTGCCATCTCTCAGGCCCCGACCCAGGGTCTCGCTTGCCCGCCGATTCTGCTGCGCTCACCTCTGGACCCGGGCCCGTGGGCTGTCCATTTTATTTTCTATCGAGCTCTAAAATTAGGGGAAAATGAATGGAGACGATCGTATTAAAAGGGAGAGGAGTAGTCAAAGGGATCGGGGAAGGGGAAGCGCTAATGAGTCCTGGGGCTATGGTTTGGTCCCACGGCATAGATCCTGCGACAGGGGTTATCGATGATAAAGGAAATCCTCTTTATCGATCGTCCGTGAAGAAAAAAGTCTT
>JAOUFX010000176.1 GCA_029857975.1 Deltaproteobacteria bacterium
AATGGCAGCCCCCGGCGGCAATCTGATCCCCATCTTGGATCAAACCAACCGCCTCCTTCAGGGACATCACCTTCTCCCGCAAACCGCGATCCTTTTGGTCGATTGTTGCTCGCAATGCTTTGTATGGTTTCATCATAAATTTTATCCTCCGCACGATTTTTATGACCTAAATTGAGCGATTCTTTTAAACCACAGAGAACACGGAGATTCATTGCATAGTTAAAACAAAATAAGCTCAATCTTTTCTCTGGGTTCTCATATAATCAATTCCTCAGATAAAATGTTTCATTGTTTTCACTTAACGAGTGCACAGAGTTAAGTAACGAAAAGGATTTTATTTCCTTGATTTATCTTAACTTTCCTCTGTGCCCTCTGTGGTAAATCGCCTTTTTTAGGTATGAGTAACCGGGATTTTTCAGAAATTAGCCCTTTAAAACCATGAATGGAACAAATCGCTTATATAAGGCCTCCCGAATATGGGAAAAATTTAATAGGACGCAGATTGGCGCAGATAACAACGGATCATTATTTTCTTTTTAGTTTATCCTGATAATCTGTGTACATCCGTGTCCAAAAAGGAAATTCCTATACAATTGAATTAGAGATAAAAAAGGCAAGATATTGGGGATCACGGGGGAGGTTTTCAACCCCCTGCCACCGAGACATCGCCGAGCGATTTTAGCATGGCAAGCAGCGAAAGAACCTCCCCTTTCATAAGGATAGTAATATCGTTAAAAATTTTTCCAAGATTCGCTATGCTTCCTGTGGCTATTGAAATTTCACTTGGCTACGAACTTTCCATCCTCGACCACCAGGGACATCACTCCCCCAATCCCATCGCCAACCGCATCCATAGTAGTCATGCCAGAGATGCCCGGATAGTTTTTCAACTTTGCCCAGCCTTTACGAATCTTTTCCTTGTCCTTTTCCAAGTCTTTTGGCTTGTTGGTTACGCCCTCTTCCTCCATGATTTTCTTGATGATGTACATGTTGTCGTAGGAACGGGGGCCGCTATAAGGAGGTTCCTTGCCACCCGGAGAGCGCTTCTTAAATTCCGCAAGGAACTTCACCATTCTGGGGTTCGGGTTTCCCACAATCCATGCGGCCGTGGAGCCGTGGTAACCTTCCACGGCCTCCTTTCCAATTTCGATCAGCCCGGGGGTGCTATTACACGCTCCTCCAAGCAGAGGGGCCTTGATCCCCTGGCGCCGGGCCTCAATCGCGATCTTGGCACCGGCTTCATAGCAGCTTCCCACTCCGATTCCGTCTGGATTGAGGGCTTTAATCTCGGTCATGAAGGGTGCAAAATCGACGGTCTGGGTCTGGAAGGTATACATCTTCAGCAGCTCGATGCCGTATTTTTTGAAGAGGAGCGGCATGATGACTTTCCCTTCCACAGTCGACACTGCATCCTCGGAGTTGTACAGGACCACCGCGGTTTTGATGTTGTATTTGTCTTTCCATTTCTTTACTACCGGGTCAAGCTGCTTATCACTGGTCAAAGTGTTCCGGAAACCCCAACCTTTGCTCATAGCGGACAACCCAGGTTTGGAAGAGCAAAAAGAGATAAAGACCAGCTTCAGCCTTTCGAGCTTCGGGAAAATGACCTCCACCGCGGAGCTCTGACAGGGGCCATTGACCACCAGGACCTTGTCTTGCTTGGCAAGTTTTTCAATAATTGGGATGGCTGGGGCGGCTTTACATTCAATGTCGTACCATGTGACCTCGATAGGAACCCCCCCGATTCCACCTGCGGCGTTGATCTCCTCCACGGCTATATCGCCACCGATCTTCGCGGCCATGCCCCACTCGGCGCAGACACCCGAAACTGAATAAATAGCGCCGATCTTGACCTTTTTTCCGGAAAGCTTTGCGGCATGAGCGGGCCCTGAATAAATGAGGCTCAGGGCGAAGAAAAATACGATCAGTCCTATCGATACAAAAAACTTCTTTCTCATCTTTCCACCCTCCTTTCAGGAATTGCCTTTTTGGTTAATTTCTTCCATAGGAACGAATCCCCCCTAACGTCTTTCTCGATCACCTCCTTTCTTTTGAATCAGCTCCGATTCCATCCTTGCGCATTTCCACTCCAGGTCCTCCCATCTCCCCGGCTTTAGTTTCCAGCCATCCGGGCCGATCTACCCAGGTAAGCCTTCTGGACCTCCTCGTTGCCGCGCAGGGCCTGACTTTCCCCCTGAAGAACAACCCGTCCCGTCTCCATCACGTATCCACGATCGGCCACATTCAAAGCTTGATTGGCGTTCTGTTCCACCAAAAGGATCGTATACCCATCCTTTTCCCGCAGCTCTTGAATGGTCTGAAAAATGAACTCTACCAGAGTTGGGGAAAGCCCTAAAGAAGGCTCATCCAGCAGAAGCAAATGGGGGTTGGCCATCAGGGCTCGCCCGATGCTCAGCATTTGCTGTTCCCCCCCGGAGAGGGTTCCGGCATTCTGGTTCAGCCGTTCTTTGACCCGAGGAAATTTTTGATAGACCTTTTCTAGGTCCCTGGCAATTCCCTCTTTATCGGACCGTAAGTAAGCGCCCATCTCCAAATTTTCTTTCACGGTCATGCGAGACAGGATCCCGCGGCCCTCCTGAACCTGAATGATTCCCAGGCCGGCAATCCGATGGGGTTTTTTTCCATCAATCCTTTGGCCCCGGAAGAGAATGTGGCCTTGGGCTGGCCTTACGGCCCCAGAGATGGTCCGCAAGAGGGTTGACTTTCCCGCTCCGTTGGCTCCCAGAAGGACCACGATCTCACCTTTCTCGACCAAAATATTCACGTCTTGGACTGCCAGAATCTTGCCGTACCCAGAAGAAACTCCTTCCAAGGAGAGCATCTCAATTCCCTCTTTTTTTGCCCAGGTAAGCCTCGACCACTGCCGGGTTGTCTTGGATCTCGGAAGGACTCCCCTCGGCGATCTTCTCTCCGAAATTCAAGACCGAAATAATCTCCGAGATTCCCATCACCAGTTCCATATTATGCTCGATCAACATGACAGTTTTGCCCATCTGGTTGATCCGGGAGATCAGCAAGTTGATCCCCTCGGTCTCCTTGGGATTCATCCCGGCTGCGGGCTCATCGAGAAGGAGCAATTCCGGCTCCAGGCTAAGGGCCCTGGCGATTTCCACCAGCCTTTGCTCGGCATGAGGGAGGCTGGCGGCCATCTGCTCCGCTTTGGGTCCCAGTCCGACGAACTCCAGCCATCGGAGAGCATTCTCCCGCGTAGCCTTCTCTTCTTTCAGCTCCCGCGAGGAAACCCTGAAAAAGGTCTTGAAAATACCCGCTTGGGTTCGGCAGTGCCGTCCCAGCATGACGTTTTCCAGTACAGTCATGGAGTGGAAGAGACGAACGATCTGAAAGGTCCGGCCGATGCCCAGCTCCGCCCGCAAATGGGGTTTCAGCTCGTTGAGCCTGTTTTCCTTGAACCGAATTTCTCCCCGGGTAATATCGTGCATCCCGCTGATCAGGTTAAAGAGGGTGGTCTTGCCAGCCCCATTGGGCCCGATGATGGCATGAATTTTCCCTTCTTCTACCTTCATCTGAATGTCATGGAGGGCGCAAAAACCATCGAAGTATTTCACCACTTCCCGAATTTCGAGGATCACTCTTCCCCCCGTTTAAATATGGCCACATAACTATTCTTAATTTTTCTGTCCGTTACAAAAATTCCAAAAATAACATCCACCTTCGAAACCCCAAATTCCAAATAAATTCCAATGCACCAAATTCTAAATTCAAAATCGGAAGGACTCGCCGTTTGCAACCTTCGATATTTGGATTTGGATATTATTTGGTCCCGCGTTTCGCGGGATTGGCGTTTGGGATTTGGAATTTTTTACCCCATGAATTCAATTCATCCTGGAAAGATCAGTTCCCCATCAGGCTATCTTAAAAAGTTTCTTGATGGCCTGAATTGTATCCAACCCTATGACCCCTTGGGGTCGGATGATCATCATGACGATCAGCAGAACTCCGTATAACTCCATGCGCCAATTCTGGATCGAGCGGAGAAATTCGGGGACGAAAGTGAGAACGACCGCGCCGAATATGGGTCCCCAAAATATCTGAATCCCCCCGAATATAGCGAAGACGATGAATTCTATGCCATGCATGACGCCGAACATGAGCGGCTCGATATATTCCTGGTAATGGGCGAAAATTCCCCCTCCAATACCGGCAATGAAGGCCCCGACGGAGAAAGCTAAAAGCTTGGCCGAGGTAATATTCACGCCGAGGATCTCCGCCACAGCTTCATCATCCCCCACTGCCTGGAAGGCCCGGCCCATCCTGGATTTACGCAATCGGCTAAAAAAGATGGCCAAAATAAAAACTACGGCGTAAGCATACAAAATGGTATATTTTTGATAGGGGATGCTCGGAAAGCCTTGGGCGGCCCCTACGTAATCTAAGTTGATGAAGATCACCCGCACGATTTCTCCAAACCCCAGGGTCAGAAGTAGAAGATAAATCCCTTTAATCCGCAGGGCTGGCAGCCCCAAGACAAAGCCCACAATCCCGGCAATGATCCCACCGAACAAAACAGCGGGCACATAAGGAATCCCCCATTTCGCCGTACATACGGCAGAGGCATACGCCCCAATAGCCATGAACCCGGCCTGGCCCAGAGATATCTGTCCGGTGATGAAAGGCATGTAAAAGCTTAAGGTCATTATAATATAAATCCCGGCAATGGTCGTTACGGAGAGCAGATAATCCACTGAATCCCCTCTACCCTTGGGTGACGCGCGATCCAAAAAGGCCCGTGGGCTTAAAGATAAGGATTAAAATCATGATCCCGAAGGAAAAGATGTCCTGTAAATTGATTTCTGTGGGTAGGATGGCAATGCTGAGCACCTCGGCTACTCCCAGGATCAACCCTCCAATCATCGCTCCCCCCATATTCCCCAAACCACCTAGCAGCATTACCACCAAGCCTTTCAGGGCAAAGGTGAGCCCGATGAAAGGGCTCACCGCATGGAAGGCAATTCCTGCCATCACGCCGGCGGCCCCGGCCAGGGCCGAGGCAATCCCGAAGGTAACCAGAACGATCCGGTCCACGTTCACCCCCAGAAAACTCGCCGTCAGATGGCTTTCGGCCACGGCCCTCATGGCCCGGCCCATTTTGGTCTTGGTGATGAGGAAGTAAAGGATAACCATCAGGGAGAGGGAGATCCCCAGGATCAGGATTTTGGCGGCACTGATCACATAGGGGCCAACCTCCAAATTCACGGTGGTGATGGTGTCGGGGAATTTTGTTCCATAACCCCCGAAGAGTTTGACGGCCAAATTCTGGATAATGATCGTTACCCCGATCGTACTCAGAAGCGGGGCCAGGTGGAAATCCTTGCGCAGGGGGCGAATAGCCAAAAGTTCGACGATCATGCCCAGGGCGCCGGTGGCAACCATGGCCAGAGGAAGGGTAATGTAAAGAGGCAGGCCGGTCCAAAGGATGATGTAAATTCCCATAAAGGAACCCGCCATCAGCACTTCCCCGTGGGCGAAATGCAGCACCCTCAGCACCCCAAAAATCAGAGTGTAGCCGATGGCCACCAACGAATAGGTGGCCCCAAGCATGAGCCCGTTGATCAGTTGTTGAAGGATCATTTTCCCCTCATCCGGGCTGCTTCAACCATCACCGAGTCAATGACCTGCTGGGACCCGGTGCAGCAACCCAGAGGCCCCCGCGCCCCCTGACTCCCAACCCGTCCCGGAAAGGATGGAGTCGCCGGAGGATCATTTCCCCCTTATCTTGGCGGCAGCCGCCATCACCGAGTCGATGACCTGCTTGTACCCGGTACAGCGGCACAGGACCCCGGACATGGCCAACCGGACCTCTTCTTCGGTGGGGCTCGGATTCTCTTTGAGGAAATGGTAGGCGGTCATGAGCTGGCCGGGGGTACAAAAACCGCACTGCAGCCCATGGTGTTCTTGAAAAGCCTCCTGCAGCGGGTGCAGTTTCCCATCCTGGGCCAGCCCCTCCACGGTCATGATCTCCGCCCCGTCGGCCTGGATGGCAAACATGAGGCAAGAGCGGACCGGCTCCCCGTCGAGGAGAACCGTGCAAGAGCCGCAAATCCCGTGCTCACACCCGACGTGCGTCCCCGTAAGCTCCAGGTCCTCTCGCAGAAAATCGACCAGATGCTTCCTGGGATCGACTTCCCCCTGAACTTCACGCCCATTGACCTTCACTCGAATGCGACGCCTGTCGGTCATATCATTTACCCCCTTTGATCTTGTTCCAGGCCTGCTGGAGTGATCTTTGCGTGAAAACCTTCGCCAGATCCCGGCGATACTCGGCAGAGGCGTGATAATCGGATTCGGGCTCCGTGGCCTGGGCCGCCAGGACTCCCGCCTCCATGATTAAGGCTTCGGTGATCACCTGGCCGGAAAGAAGTTTCTCCGCCTCCCTGGCGCGCAGGGGAGAGGGCGCGACTCCCCCCAGGGCAAGGCTCGCTTTCCGGCAGCGCCCTTGAC
>JAOUFX010000177.1 GCA_029857975.1 Deltaproteobacteria bacterium
TCGCCCATCCTGAGCAATGCACCCATTGTTGGCAATGTGAGATGCTTTGCCCGGATTTAGCCATTCACGTGGCCAAGGAAAGTTGAGGGTCCCCCATGCAACTGAAAAAAGTTAAAAGTTCCCTTAAACCCGGCTGGTACTTCATGCAAGGGGATGAAGCATGCGCCGAAGGAGCTATCGCTGTCGGTTGTCGTTATTATGCCGGTTATCCCATTACTCCGGCCAGCGAAATCATGATCCGCATGGTCCATCGCCTTCCCGAGGTTGGGGGAGCCTTTATCCAAATGGAAGATGAAATTGCCTCAATCTCTTCGGTCATCGGAGCTTCTTGGGCCGGAGCCAAGGCCTTGACTGCCACCTCCGGTCCGGGTATCAGCCTGATGATCGAAGCCATCGGCTATGCCACAATCACCGAGACTCCTTGCGTGATCGTGGATGTCCAGCGAGCCGGTCCGAGCACAGGACAAGCTACCCGCCCCGCGCAGGGGGACATCATGCAGGTTAAGTGGGGCCCCCATGGGGATAATGAAATCATCGCTCTATCTCCCTGGTCCGTACAGGAAATGTATGACCTAACCATCAAGGCTTTCAACCTTGCCGAGCGTTTCCGTGTCCCAACTTTCATCCTCGCCGACGAAGCCGTAGGCCACCTGCGGGAGACGCTGGTGGTAAAAGAAGAATTGGAAGTGTACGATCGTTACAAGGCTCCGGGCCTCCCTCCTTTCGGAACCGAAGAGCCAAACGGTGTCCCCCCCATGCCTTCCTTTGGAGAAGGGGCCAACCTTTTAGTCACCGGCTCCACTCATGATTCCTGGGGTTTTCGGAAGACTGCTGATTCCGCGGTTCAGGCCCGCCTGACCGAACGGCTGGTTCGTAAGGTCAAGGATTTTAAATCGGAAGTCGTCGCGACTGAAAACCACTTTCTTGATGATGCCGTAGTAGGCGTTGTAGCCTATGGATTTACCGCCCGGGCTGCCTTTCGTGCTGTTAAGACTCTCCGGAGCCAAGGGATCAAGGCAGGTTTACTCCGTCTCATTTCGATTTGGCCTTTTGCCGAAGAGGCCATTGCTGAGTTGGGAAAGCAATGCGGCGTTATCTTTGTTCCGGAAATGAACCGGGGCCAGGTTGCCGGCGAACTTAGGAAATACACTTCCACTCCGGTCATACCTTTACCCAAGACCAATGGTGAGGTCATTGAACCAGATGAGATCGTTGATGGAATACGGAGGAACCTGGCATGAACGAAAAAATTTTTCAGATGATCAACCAGAAGGCTTTCCCTACTCCTTTCTGCCCGGGATGCGGCCATGGCATTCTGATGGGTGCTATTCTGCGGGCCATTGCCGAACTTGAATATGACCTGAAACAAATGCTTTTCGTTTCGGGGATCGGTTGTGCGGCCTGGATTCCCAGCCCGCATTTCAAGGCCGACACCTTGCACACTCTCCACGGCAGGGCAATCGCTTACGCCACCGGGGCCAAGCTTTATAATCCCAAGTTGAAGGTTGTGGTCATCAGCGGAGATGGCGACTTGAGTTCCATCGGGGGCAACCATCTCATTCATGCTGCCCGGAGAAATATGGATATGACCGTCATTTGTGCCAACAACTCTATATACGGCATGACCGGCGGGCAGATGGCCTCTACCACTCCTCTCGGCTCCCTGACCACCACCACCCCGAAAGGAAACCAGGAGCCTCCCTTTGACCTATGTAAGCTTGCTGAAGCTGCCGGAGCTACCTATGTAGCCCGACATCCCGTCGCTACTCCCATCCCCCTAATCCGAACTTTGAAGAAGGCCATGGCTCATCAGGGCTTTGCTTTCGTGGAAGTCCTTTCCCCATGTCCCACCCAATTCGGACGGCGCAATACTTTCCAGACGCCCTTCGCCATGATCAAGGCCTTGAAAAGCAGTTGCCTATCAGTTGAAAAAGCCAAAAACCTGAGCCAAGAAGACCTCCTGGGGAAAGTAATCGTGGGAGAATTCGTGAATGTTAAAAATTTATTATATCGGACGCAGATGAACGCAGAAAATTCAGATATT
The DNA here is from genome assembly GCA_029857975.1 of Deltaproteobacteria bacterium. Next base: position 2,045 of record JAOUFX010000177.1, read on the forward strand.
CAGCATAAAAACAAAGCAGAAGATTATTGAAATTGCAGAGGCTAATTAAAGTATTGGGTTTTTTTATGAGATAATCATCTATGTGTATCTGTACTACTAACGTTCAATTTCTGAAAATTTTATTAAGCATATTTTAATTTTATCTGGGTTAATCTGCGTCCAATAAATTTTTGGTTGCGGCTATGCCGCGTTGTGAAAATCCGCGTCCCATTATTGAAGAAAAAGATTGGAGCCGATCATGATTCAGGTTCGTTTTACAGGATTGGGAGGTCAGGGCATCATTTTGATGGGAGAGATTTTAGGCGAAGCAGCCGTCATCGAAAAAAAATACGTGGGTCAAACTTCTTCTTATGGCTCAGAAGCCAGGGGTTCCGCCTGTAAGGCAGATGTGGTCATCTCCGATTCCTGGATCGACTACCCCGAGGTCACCGAAGCCGATGTATTGGCCTGTATGTCCCAAGGAACCTATGAGCAGTATATAACCAAAGTCAATCCCTCGACCGGGATAATTTTTTTCGATTCCCCTATGGTGAAGCTCGACCCTTCATCCCCTCTCCGACACATTCCGGTTCCGGCTACTGAAAAGGCCCTGAAAGAATTCGGGAATCGGATGGTGGCCAACATGGTCCTGTTGGGGGCAGTCGTCAAGGCCCTTGCTTTAATTGGAGAAGAATCCCTTCTGCAGGTGGTAACGAGCCGGGTCCCCTCCTCCTTCTTAGAATTGAATAAAAAAGCACTTGCTTTCGGCTTCGCTTGGGGTAAAATGAACGCGTCTAAAAAATAAAAATGAAAGGGGGTTGTTGCCATGAAGAAAAACTTTTTTATTTTGCCCATCATTCTAATTCTATCTGTTACTCTTCCTCCTACCCTTATGGCGGCCGATATTAAGATTGGAGTTATCTATCCAATGTCCGGCCCCACCGCCCAGGCCGGCCTCGATGACAAACATGCCATCGAGCTAGCTTTGGAAGTTATCAACACCACCCAGTATAAACATCTTAATCTGCCCCTGGCCAACTCCGCAGGCCTTCCCAACCTGCAAGGGGCCAAATTGACCGTAACCATTGCCGATCACCAGGGGAAGCCCGACTTGGGATTAAGCGAAGCGGAGCGTCTGATCACCCAGGAAAAGGCCATAGCTCTCTTCGGCTGCTATCACAGTTCCGTAACCGAGACCGCCAGCATGGTGGCGGAGCGGATGAAGATCCCCTTCTTCAATGCCGAATCCTCTTCACCCCGGCTCACCCGACGGGGGTTTAAGTGGTTCTTCCGCAGCTCGCCCCACGACGAAACTTTTTCTGAGGGTATGTTTCAGTGTCTGAAGGATTTAGAGAAGAAAAAAGGCATGAAGTTCAAGACGATCGCCGTGATGTACGAAGATACCCTCTACGGGAAAGACAGTAGCCGGATTGAGAAAGAGCTGGCTGGCAAAGCCGGATATAAAGTCGTGGCGGATCTCCCCTATCGGCGGGCTGCTACTTCCCTGACTTCTGAAGTGCAGAGGCTGAAAGCCGCCAACCCGGACGTCTTCTTTCCCACTTCCTATGCCTCGGATGCGATTCTTCTTTGTAAGACATCCAAAGATCTGGATTTCAACCCCTCCGTCATCATGGCCCAGAATGCTGGGCATACGGATCCATCCTTTGCAGAGGCTATGGGGAAAGATGTGGATGGAATTTGCAGCCGCACGGAATTTTCTCTGGACTTGGCCAAACATAAACCCATGCTCGCCGAGATCAACGATCTTTTCAAGAAACGTTCGGGAAGGAATTTCTCCGGGACCTCTGCCCGGGCCTTCGTGGGGTTCTTTGTTCTGGCCGACGCCCTTAATCGAGCCGGCTCCACTAAGCCTGAAGCTATTCGCGAAGCCCTGACCAAGACGAACATTCCTGCCGAACAATTGATCACCCCCTGGCGGGGCATAAAGTTTGATGAAACCGGCCAGAACATCCTGGTGGATGCCATAGTCATCCAGTACCAGGGAGGAAAACCATCTACGGTCTGGCCCTTTAATCTGGCCGCCAAAGAAATGATTTACCCCATCCCTAAATGGTCGGAGAGAAAGTAGGGGCTGTTTTTTCAATTTCTCCGGGAACTAACCGTCCACCTGCAGATTAGGCTGGGGCGATAAAGCCAAGCACATGGCCCATCGCCCCAAAGGTTTATGGCCTAAGATTTATGGCGTAAGGCACATAAGGTTCAAGGCTTTTCCCTTGGCACCTTACGCCTAACGCCTTATGTCCTACGCGCTTTATCTCACGCTCTTCATAATTCATCGTGAACAGCTTTCCCTGAGGATTTAGAAAGGGGCCTTCATGTATAATTCAGAAATCATTCTCCAGACCGTGATCAGTGGTTTGTTGATGGGTTGTATTTACGCCTTGGTCGCCGTCGGTCTTTGCCTGATCTGGGGTCTGATGGAAATCGTCAATTTCGCCCATGGCGAGATGCTCATGCTCGGGATGTATACTTCTTTTTGGATGTTTACCCTTTACCACATCGATCCGATGCTCTCTTTGCCCCTGTGTTTGGTTATCCTTTTTTTAATCGGGGTGGGTACCTATTTCATCATTATCAAAAAGATTCTCAAAGCGCCTTTCTTGGCCCAGATTTTAGCTACTTTCGGGCTGGGAATTTTCTTGCGCTACCTGGCCCAATTCCTGTGGACGCCTAATTTCAGGATGATCAAGAACCCTGCTCTGGCCGGCCGGATTACTTTGGGCGGTATCTTTATCGGCGTTCCCGAGCTCACCGCCAGCATCATCACCATCCTCTCTTTTTTACTACTCTACTGGTTCATCAATAAAACGGAGATCGGCACCGCCTTATTAGCAACCAGCGAGGATCGTGAAGCTGCCTCTCTGATGGGCATTAACAGCGACAAAATGTTCGCCCTCGGATGGGGAATTGGCGCCGCCTGTTTGGGGGTGGCCGGAGCTCTGATGTCCAATTTTTATTACATCTTTCCCGAGGTAGGCTTCCCCTTTGCCTTGATCGCTTATGTGGCCGTAGCCCTCGGGGGATTTGGCTCGATTCCCGGATCTTTTGTCGCCGGGATTATCATCGGTCTGGTGGAGTTTTTGGCGGGTCTTTTTATTGCTCCGTCTTTAAAATACACCTTCGTTTTTATCATTTATCTCCTCGTAGTCTTCATTCGGCCCCAGGGTCTGTGGGGAAGATACTAACTACTCTTTTGGGGAGAAAATATTCATGGGCGAGAAAAAAAATAGATGGATTTGGCTGGCTATCGGAGCTTTCCTCCTTTTAATTTACCCTTTCATTCTCACCCTTCCTTTCCCTAACCACCTGATGATCATGATTTTTCTTTATGCCTCCATGGGATTGGCCTGGAACATGATCGGCGGTTACGCCGGCCAGATCTCCCTCGGTCACGCCGTCTATTTTGGAGCGGGTGCTTATACCTCTACCCTGATGCTTATGAAGCTGGGGGTGACTCCCTGGATCGGCATGATCGTTGGCGGGTTCATATCCATTGGCCTGGCTTTCATCATCGGTTATCCCTGCTTTAAGCTGGCCGGGCATTATTTTGCCATTGCCACCATCGCCATCGGAGAAATCGTCCAGCAGTGGATGCTCAACTGGGACTGGGCAGGGGCAGCAGTGGGATTAACGCTGCCAATTCTTCCCGAATCTTTTTTAAATTTGGAATTTCACACCAGCAAAATGCCCTACTATTATATCGCTTTTGGAATTTTCACTCTGACCATTCTCGCCACTTACGGGATCGATCGTTCCAAGCTCGGGTACTATTTCAAGGCCATCAAAGGGGATTTAGAGGGTGCCCGCAGCTTGGGAATCAATGTAGGCCGGTACAAATTCTACGCTCTGGCTTTGAGCGCCTTCTTCACCTCCATCTGCGGTTCATTCTACGCCCAGTATGTCCTGTTTATTGACCCGGACAGCGTCTTCCCTTTGATGCTTTCCATCATTGTTTGTCTCGTTGCTACCCTTGGAGGTGTAGGCACGGTTTGGGGGCCGGTAATCGGCGCTTTCATCCTCATCCCCATTTCGGAGTTTACCCGCATCCAGTTTGGGGGAGGGGGCAAGGGGACCGATCTGATCATTTACGGATTCCTCATCATGGTGATCTCCATCTATCAACCCTTTGGGGTCATCGGCATCACCAAGCGTTTCAAGAAAAAGGAGTCGGAGTAATGGCCCTTATCGAGGTAAAAGGTCTCACCAAGAATTTTGGCGGGCTGATGGCCAACGATCACATCGACCTCACCGTTAATGAGGGAGAGATTGTCGGCTTAATCGGGCCCAATGGCGCTGGGAAAACTACTCTCTTCAACTGTATCGCCGGGTTTTACCCTCCCAGCGGGGGGAGTGTGCGCTTTAAAGAGGAAGAGATTAGCGGGTTACCGGCCAATGACATCTGTCTGCGCGGCATTGCCCGG